>URTQ01000038.1 GCA_900550855.1 uncultured Eubacteriales bacterium | reverse complement strand
GTTCTTGTACGTTAGGCGGATTCGCAAAAGGTCTTTTCCTTGTTCTTCATCCAAATATTGCGCTTAAAATATATCGGCGAAATTTCTCAATCGCGCAAGCGGTTAAACAAACACTTATTCGAAGCGTACTTATTAACGGAATGTGCTTATTCGCAGACGGAACGCGAGCCGCAACGGCGGCGAGGAAGCGAACGCCGAGCTTGACGGAAAGTACAAGCGACTGCGCCGTTTGGGTGCGAAGCTGGCGCACAAAGCGCAGTGGCACAAGCAGAGAAATGCCCCTATTTATGCGAGTGCTGAGTGTTGCCCCACGCGAAGCGGACGCCGTGGATTCCCTCAAATTTATGCAGAGGGGGAACGGCGGTAGGGGAAACACGTGAGGAAGGGGGAAAGTTGCAATTAATGTGACTTTTTGAAAACCGAAAATCGGAAAAGAGGGATAAGCCTATGATAAGAATTTCAAATGCTAATTTAAAAGAGAAAATGCTTGTCAAAAGGGTGGAAAAAGCGTGTTTTGCGCATTTAAATCAACCCGATTTTTTCCTCATCGATATGACGGTCGTCGACGAAGAAACCATTCGAGCGCTCAACAAAGAGGCGAGAGGAATCGACAAGGTTACGGACGTGTTGAGTTTTCCGTGTTTTGACAAACTCGAACTGCCCGTATCGAAAGATAGATTCGAGGACAGCGATTACGACGGAAACAAAGTGCTTTTAGGCTCGATTATGATATGCCGTCAGCGCGCAGAGCAACAAGCGCAGGAATACGGGCATTCGTATGCGAGAGAGTTGGGCTTTTTGGCTTGTCACGGATTTTTGCACATACTGGGATTCGACCACATCGACCCCGACGACGAAAAAGTGATGATAGCGCACCAAAAAGCGATTATGGAAAAAGTAGGATTGCGTCGCTGACGCATTGCATCTGCGATGCAGTTATATGCGCGCAAGCGTGCGTGAAATTGTGGCTCTGCCACAATGAAATTTGCGCATTGCGCAAGTGAAATTGCACACTTCGTGTGCAGTTGCGGAATATTCTAAACCTTTCTACTCATTCGTAGACGGAATGCGAGCCGCAAGGCGGCGAGAAATCGAACGCCGAGCTTGACGATAAGTACAAGCGACTGCGCCGTTTGGGTGCGAAGCTGGCGCACAAAGCGCAGTGACATAATGAGAAAAATGCCCCTATCTATGCGAGTGCTGAGTGTTGTCCCCCGCAGAGCGGTCGCCGTGGGTTCCCTCAAATTTATGCAGAGGGGGAACGGCGATAGGGAAAACACCTGAGGAAAGGGGAAGTTGCGATTTAACGAACCCTTGTTCGAAGCGCAAGAGCAAGATATAAGAAGAAAGCAAAAGAGGAAGTAAAAATACATGTACGAAGATTTCAAAAGCGGTTTTATTTGCATTGCGGGACTTGCCAACGCAGGTAAGTCCACTCTCACAAACGCGCTTGTGGGCGAAAAAGTGTCCATAGTTTCTTGGCGTCCTCAAACCACCAGAAACAAACTTTTGGGCATTATCAACGGCGACGGCTACCAAATGGTGCTTATCGACACCCCCGGTATTCACAAAGTGCGCAACCATCTCGGACAATATATGATGCAAGCGGTTGAAAACTCGCTTAAAGACGTTGACGGCGTTGTGTACGTCATCGACGCGGCAAAGGGTATGCAAAAAGAGGACTACGAGTTCCTTGAAAAGAATGCGAGCAAAGTTCCCGTGGTCGTTGCCCTCAACAAAGAGGACTGCGTGACAAGAGAAACTATGTTCGAATCCCTTGAAAAACTCAACAAAATCGCAGGACTCAAAGCAATCGTGCCTATCTCGGCAAAGAAAGAGGACAATCTCGAACCGCTCAAAGCGGAACTCGTCGCGCTTCTTCCCGAAGGCGTGCCGATGTACCCCGAAGATATGTACACCGAAAGCAGTATGCGCTTTATGGCAACCGAGATTATCCGCGAGAAAGCGCTCTATCTTCTCGACAAAGAAGTGCCGTACGGCATAGGCGTTTACATCAACAAGTTCGAGGAAAGAGAGGGACAACCCATAATCGACATCGACGCTGACATAATTTGCGAAAAACAGTCGCACAAGGCGATAGTTATCGGCAAGGGCGGCGAAATGCTCAAACAGATTGCGACGAAGGCTCGCCACGACCTCGAAGAAATGACGGGCGAAAAGGTGTTTTTGACCTTGTACGTCAGAGTCAAGAACGAATGGCGCGACGACGACAGAATTATGAAAGAACTCGGCTACGACCTCAAAGCCCTCAAAAAAGACTGACGAGCCGCAAAGAAGCCGAAAAATAAGGAAATAACGAAAAAATAAGAAAATCGCGGATAATGCGGACGTTTCTGCACATACTGACATCGTGAACAAACGAGAGTTATGGGAAATGTTTGCAAAGACCGGGGACGTCGAAGTGTACGGAATGTACCTTGCGATGAAGGAATACGAGGATAACTCGCACGACGTGCGAGGGGAAGATGCAAACAGCCGACGTAAAAGTTAAAGCCGTCGTGACGAGGGCAGTACCTTACAACGAGAGTGATATGATTGTCACTCTTGTCGGCGTTGACACGGGCGTTTTGACCGCAACGGCGAAAGGTTGTCTTAAACCGAGAGCCAAACTGCGCTACGCCGCCGAGCCTATGAATTTCGGCGACTACGTTTTGAGCGGCAGAAACGGAAGATACGTCATCACCGAGTGCAGTCAAATCGAATCCTTTTCCAAAATCACGACGGACATAGAAAAGTACTACGCCGCGTCGCTGGTGCTCGAAACCTTGCAAAAAGGTTCGAGAGAAGCAAATCCCGACCTTTTTATCCTCGCGCTCAAAACCCTCGATACGCTTGCGTACGGCGAGGAAGAAGCGGACGATACCATACGCGATTTTCTGCTCGGATTTTTGGATATATCGGGCAACAGCCTCGACTTTGCGCATTGCAACGTCTGCAAGTGCGACATCGACTCGAACGCATATTTCAAGGACGCGGACGGAATCGTCTGCGAGCATTGCAGGGGGCTTGACGGAATCCTCGTCGACAACGTCACGAGGGCATACCTTGCAAAACAATCGAATACAACTCACCCGCTCAAAATAAAATCAAATATTTTGCTTGCAGATTTTGTATATATGACGACAGGGGTGCGCATAAGCACTCACTATTTTACGGAGCAACTATGAAAAACAAAGGATTTTTGGCAAAAATCATTGCGCTTACGCTCACGGTTTGCACGCTCTTTGCGTGCGTGGCTTTTCTCGTTTCCTGCAATAAGGACGAAGTGAAAGCAAAGACGGTCGAGGACATCTTCAAGTCCACTCAAAGCAATCCCGAATTTAGCGGCGTAAAGAGAGAATTTACTCTCGATACGGGTTGGTCGGTTTACACCACGAGCGCGGCGAAAAGCGCCCAAGCGGTCAACGTAAACAGCGACGTCGGCTACATAGAAAGCCTAAACGCATTCGTCGTGAGCAACGGCGACGTGCTGTCAATCGTCAAGTGCGGCGACAGCAAAGAATATTTCGACGGCGGTATGAAAGGTATGATTTTGCCCGCGTCGCTCGGAATTTCCGCTTTGAGAGTCAAAGACGGTCTTATCGCGTGCAAGTTTAACGACTACACGGCAGGCGTGTTCGATTCAAACGGCAGAACGGTACTTTCGCGCACGAAAATCAACTGGTCGTCAAACAGCGGCGCAAACATCGACACAATCCTTAAAATCCTCGACAGCGGACTTATCGCGGTCAACTCTGCCTACGACAGAAGCGGCGTAAGCGGTTATACTTCCGTATATCGTCCGAGCGTAAACGGCGAACTTTCGCAATGCGGCACGCTCGTTGCAAAACTCGAAAACGCCAAAGGCACTCTCACGGGCGTTAAAGGCTTCGACGGCAAGTACGTCACCATAACGGGCAACACGGCAGGGGATTACATCTTCGCAGTTCCGAGCAGCGTTTCGGGCGAGGTAGACACCACTATCGCAACCGCAAACGGTACGGTTGCCGACAACAATAAGGACGACTATTACGGCGAAATAACCTATATGGGCGGCGGAAAATTCTTTATTCACCAAGACTGGACGGTCGCAAAGGACGAAGAATACACCTACTACGACGGATTCGACTACTACGTTTTCTCTCGCAGAATTTACACCCCCGACAACGATAAATCTTCCGAATACACCAAAAACGCCGACAAGGTTTTCTTGTATCTCGAAAACAACTATTACGATGGCGACAAGGCGGGTATCGCAACTTCGCAATACCTCAAAGACGGATTCACCTACGCAAGTTACGGCTTGACCATAAAGGATAAAATCGGCACTTACGACCAGTTTATCCTCGACGAAAACTTCAACGTCGTTATGTCGCTCACGGGCAACTACGGCATTACCATAAAGGACCAAAAGAAAGAAAAAGTCGGCTATTACGACCTCATTATGCAATGCGTTGACGGCTATTATTACAATCCCGTGCTTCCAAGCGAGTTCAACGTCTACGACAAGGACGGCAACAAGATAGGGCACAACACTCGCAACGACATTCAACAACAAGAACTTTCAAACGGCATATTCGTTGTTGCGGTCAACGACCCCGACGACACCTCGTCCAACCCCGAAAAACTTTACGGCGCGTTCAACCTCAGAGGCGAAGTGGTCGTACCGTTCAAATACCTTTCGCTCTCGGCGTTCAGAGGCTCGTATACGGTGGGTAAAGCCAAAAACGAGGACGGCGTCGCAACGTGGTATATCGTCGGCAGCGACGGCAATCAAATCACGCAAATGACGGACGGCTCTACGCCGCTTACGAAAGACGAAATCGCAACCGATTCAAACGGCAACTTCATCTACAAAATCGGTTGCTATATGTACAAAGTGGACACGGGCGAGAAGGATTCCAACAAAAAGACCATTTACAAATACGGCATCAAAAACTTCAATCCCAACGTCAACAAGAACATCGTTATGAACGCTACTATGAGCGCGGGAAGCGTGCTTTACGCGCCCACGTCCTCGCCGAGCAACGTTTTCGTGTTCGACAAAGTGACGGTCGGCAACAACGTCAGTTACACCGTGTACAGACTAATCTAAGTCAGGGCATACAAATGATTACTACAATCGAAAAAGCAAGCGACGCAATCCAAAAAGGCGCAAAAATAATAAACGAGGGCGGACTCGTAGTGTTTCCGACGGAAACCGTGTACGGACTCGGCGCAAACGCCTTTGACGAAAACGCGGTCGCAAAAATATTCGAGGCAAAGGGCAGACCGCAGGACAATCCGCTCATTGTGCATATATCCTCGCTCGAACAGGTCAAGGACATCGCAAAGGATATCCCCGACAAGTTCTACGAACTTGCTTCTCGCTTTATGCCCGGTCCGCTCACAGTTATACTCAACAAGAGCGACAAAATCCCGTATATCGTCACCGCAGGCGGCGAAACGGTGGGTATCCGTATGCCAAACAACAAGTGGGCGCGCGAACTTATTGCAAACAGCAAACCGCTTGCCGCGCCGTCCGCAAACCGCTCTAAACACATCTCGCCAACGACGGCGCAACACGTTTACGAGGACTTGCAAGGACGTGTGGAACTCATTTTGGACGACGGTCCGTGCGGCGTGGGTATCGAATCCACCGTGCTCGACCTCACTTGCGATACGCCGACGATACTTCGTCCGGGTGCGATAACCGCAGATATGCTTCTCGACATCGTGGGACAGGTCAGCCAAAACGGAAAGGTTATCAAAATCGCAAAAGCCCCGGGAATGAAATACACGCACTATGCGCCTATCGTCGAAACGGTTATGGCGGAAAATATCGACCACGCAATTTCGCAGTACGACAAAAAAGTCGCAGAGGGCAAAAATCCTGTCATAGTCGCCCGCGATATTTACAGAGATAAAGTCAAAGACCGTGCGCAAATTTCGCTTGGAATCACCGTCGAGGACTACACCCGCAACGTGTATTCTGCGTTGCATACGGCGGAAAAAGAGTACGACTACATAATCATCGAACACCTTGACGGAACGGGACTCGAAGCGTCGGTTATGAACAGAGTAGAGAAAGCCGCAGGGGGCAAGAGCGTATGAAAGTGCTGTTCGTATGCTCGGCAAACACTTGCCGCTCGCCTATGGCGGAATATATGTTCAAAGCGTTTTTGCGAGCAAGAGGCATTGAGGACGTCGAAGTCGACAGCGCAGGCTTGATACTCTCAAACGACAGAATAAATCCCTTTTGCCTTGCAACGCTCGACAGACACGGCGTGCCGTACTTTGACAAGCAATCGCAATTTTGCACGAAACAACTATATAAAAAGGCGGATTTCGTGTTCGTTATGACTGAATATCACGAGCAAGTTCTCGTGCAGAATTACGGCAAAAAGCGCAATTTAATCGTGCTTTCGAGGCTTTTCGGACAGGACGTTCCCGACCCATACGGACAGGGCGTCGAGGCTTACGAAAACGTGTACAAAATTCTTTGGAACGGTCTTGATTCAATTTATCGCGCAACGCAAAAAACAGACGCTTGAACGTCTGTTTTTTTGTTGCTTGATTCTTTTGATTTCAATAAATATATCCTATTAGATTGCCGCTTTTTGCGCTTTTTCGATCGTATTTGCAAAAGCGTTGCAATCTCGGTTTTTGCCGCTTGTTTATCTCGTTTTTTCACATTCGACGTCAAAGTGGTCTTTGAGCAGTTGCTTGAAAATTTTGATATGTATTTCCTCGTCGAGAATGATTCGTTCGAGCAGCATTTTCACGCTGTCGGTGGACAAATTCAAAATGGTGCGCTCGTAGTTCATAATCGCGTTTTGCTCGGCGAGTATGTTTTCGCGAAGGTATCTTTTGGGGTCGAGGGTATAGTTTGCAAAACTTCCGTTCCAGTAGGTGCGCGCGCCCATAATAGGGTAGCCGCCGAGTTTGTATATGGTTTTGCCCAGCAGTTCGTGATGCCGCATTTCGGTTATTGCAATGCCTTCGAGCGCCTCTTGAATATCGGGATATTTCGGCGTTATGTAAAGTTGAAAACAGTACGTCAAAACGGCGGTCAACTCGCCCGACGAGCCCGAATATACCGGCATTAGAAGTTTGGATTCGGCAACGTTTTGCTCGACTTCTATTTCGGGGTACGGCAATTCGCTTGCGTATTTTGATAAGTCCATATTTCACCTCGCTTGATTTTGCACATTATATTCACCTCGCGCAAATTGTGTGCAAACTCGAAAAAAGTTGCCATATGCGGCAATTAACGTTCAAAATATATATAAAACCGCTTGCAAATTGCCTTTTCGTGTGCTAAAATTTCAAAGTAACTTTTAGGAGGTATAGATATGCTTGATACATTGAACGCAATCCTTCTTGCTGCCGAACAAGGCGTGAGATATGCGGATTATGAAATATGTTTGAAAGTGTTTCTCATATTGATGGTGGTTGCCGCTGTTGCAATCATCGTCGTAATAATGATGCAAAAAGGCACAAACGACAACGTTGGCGTCATCACGGGCGCGAGCGATACTTACTACGGCAAGAACAAGTCGACCAACAAGGAAAGCATTTTGAAAAAGATCACCTTCGGTCTTTTCGCCTTCATTATGATTTGCTCGATCATCTGCTTCGTAATGTGGGGTCTTATCTCACAAGGTGCTTAATCGTCACAATGTAAAGTATCGAACGGCTCGTTTTGCGAGCCGTTTTGTTTTATTCGGCAAAAGACGAGATTTTTTGATTCGTCCAACTCTTGAATAACTTGAACGGATAATATATAATAATAGTATGATAAACGTAGTTGCAACAAACAAAAAAGCCTATCACGACTATTTCGTCGAAGACACCTACGAGGCAGGTATCGCGCTCGTCGGTTGCGAGGTTAAATCCGTACGCTTGGGTGCGGTCAATCTTCGCGACAGTTTCGTCATAATCAAAAACGGCGAAGTCTTTATGCTCGGCGCGCATATCTCGCCGTACAAAATGGGCAGTTACAACAACGTCGACCCGCGCCGCACGAGAAAACTTCTTCTCAACCGCTCGGAAATCAACAAACTTCGCGGCAAAGTCGAGCAAAAAGGGTATACGCTCATTCCGCTCAAAGTCTATTTTAAGGACGCTCTCGTGAAAATCGAACTCGGTCTTTGCAGAGGTAAGGAACTTCACGACAAGCGCGAAGCGATAAAAGAGAAAGAAAACAAACGCAATTTGCAAAGAGTTATGAAAGAATACAACAGATAATTCTGCTTGCCGATACGTTTTGTATTTGAAAACTCGCTTTATATTTTCAAAACACAAACCTACAATCAAACCGACAAAAAACACCGAAAATACACCCAAAAATACCGCGCGAAAAGCGCGTAAGAGGTTGCATATGAAAAGAATCGAAACCACTTGCGTACAAGGCGGCTATACGCCAAAAAACGGCGAGCCGCGCCAAATTCCCATCATTCAAAGCACGACTTTCAAATACGACACCAGCGACGATATGGCAAAACTGTTCGACCTCGAAGCGAGCGGCTATTTCTACACTCGTCTTCAAAACCCCACCAACGATTACGTTGCGGCAAAAATCGCCGAACTCGAAGGCGGAAGCGCGGGTATGCTCACGTCGTCGGGTCAGGCGGCAAACTTTTACGCCGTTTTCAATATCGCCAACTCGGGCGACCACGTTATATCGACAAGTTCCATTTACGGCGGAACGTACAACCTTTTCAACGTGACTATGCGAAAGATGGGCGTCGATTTCACGTTCATTTCGCCCGACAGCACGGAAGAAGAAATAGAATCCGCGTTTAAGCCTAACACGAAAGCGGTGTTCGGCGAAACCATCGCAAATCCCGCGCTCAGAATGTTCGACATCGAGTTGTTTGCAAAGGTCGCGCACAAGCACGGCGTGCCTCTTATCGTCGACAATACGTTTGCAACGCCTATAAACTGCCGTCCGATAGAGTGGGGCGCGGACATAGTCACCCATTCCACGACCAAGTATATGGACGGACACGGCGCGGCTGTCGGCGGCGCAATCGTTGACGGCGGCAACTTCGACTGGCTCGCGCACGCGGACAAATTCCCCGGACTTTGCACGCCCGACGAGAGTTATCACGGCATAACCTACGCCGAAAAATTCGGCAAGGGCGGCGCGTTTATCACAAAATGCACTGCGCAACTTATGAGAGATTTCGGGTCTATCCAAAGTCCGCAAAACGCGTTCTTGCTCAATCTCGGTCTTGAAAGTTTGCACGTCAGAATGCAACGTCATTGCCAAAACGCTCTCGAAGTTGCAAAATACCTTGCAAGCGACGAGCGTATTGCGTGGGTGAAATATCCATCGCTTCAAGGCGACAAGGACTTTGAACTTGCCAAGAAGTATTGTCCGAGCGGCACTTGCGGCGTGGTAAGTTTCGGCGTAAAGGGCGGAAGAAAAGCGGCGGAAGAGTTTATGAAAGGACTCAAAATCGTCGCAATCGAAACCCACGTTGCCGACGCGCGCAGTTGCTGTTTGCACCCCGCAAGTTCCACGCACCGCCAACTCACCGACGACGAACTCGTTGCGGCAGGCGTTTCGGGCGACCTCGTGCGCCTTTCCTGCGGTCTTGAAAGTGCGCTCGACCTCATAGACGATATAAAGCAAGCGCTCGACGGCGCGCATATCGAGGCGTAAAGAGGTGACAGTATGCCTATAATTATCCCAAATCAACTTCCCGCATACAAAATCCTCAGCGACGAAAAGATTTTCGTTATGGACGAAAACAGGGCGACGAGGCAGGACATTCGTCCCATCGAGATTGCTATTCTCAACCTTATGCCCACCAAAGAAACCACCGAAACGCAACTTATAAGGCTGCTTTCGAACTCGCCGCTTCAAATCAACGTCACGCTTATAAAGACGGATTCCTACGAGCCTACGCACGTTTCGATAGGGCATATGATTCGTTTTTACAAGAGCCTCGACGAGATAAAGCGAATGAAGTTCGACGGAATGATAGTCACGGGCGCACCCGTCGAAACCATACCTTTCGAGGATGTGAAGTACTGGAAGGAACTCGAACAGATTTTCGACTTTGCAGACAAAAACGTAACTAGCACAATCTACATATGCTGGGGCGCGCAAGCGGCTCTTTATCACAAATTCGGCATACAAAAGCGGAATTTGCCGCAAAAGCTTTTCGGCATATATCCCGCTCACGCCGTCGTTGAAAACGATATGCTTTTGAAGGGAATGGACGACACTTTCTATATCCCGACCTCTCGCCACACCGAAATCGACGAGGAAGCCTTGCGCAAAGTGCAGTCCGTCAAGATTCTTGCCGAATCGCCGCAAGCAGGCGTAGTCATCGCCAAAACCACCGACAACAAATCCTTTTTCTTCACCGGTCACAGCGAGTACGACCGTTTCACCCTCAAATCCGAGTATCTTCGCGACCTTGAAAAAGGCTTGCCCATCTCTAAACCCGTCAATTATTTCCTCGACGATTCTCTCGACAGCGTGGATATGAAGTGGCGTAGCGCGGCGAATTTACTGTTTTATAATTGGTTGAATTATTACGTTTACCAAGTCACGCCCTTTAATCTATAAGCCGTCCATTGAGCGAACAACTTCGGCAGAGCCGCTCTCATAAACAGTCACGTACGACAAGTACGCTCGTGTCTATGAGAGCGGCTCTTTCTTGTTCTTCATCTCAATGGACGGCTTATAGGTTGAATAATGGGGCAGTAAGTGAAAAAGTCCGCCTGCCAACTCATTTACGACAAGTAAATTAGGGTTGTCATTCGGATGCCTCTTACGCATTATACATCTGTTTGGCGCGTTTAGAGTATTAAAGGAGTATGCTTATTCGTAGACGGAACACGAGCCGCAACGGCGGCGAGAAAAGCGAGCGTCGAGCTTGACGGAAAAGTACAAGTGAACGGGCGAGTGTGGATTTTTTTCGCCCGTGAACGAGTGATATAACAAG
>URTQ01000037.1 GCA_900550855.1 uncultured Eubacteriales bacterium | reverse complement strand
AAATGATTTTGTTCATACTTCACCTCGTTTTTTACAAGGTATGAATAAAAAACGCCAAACGTTACAAAAGAAAAAACGAACCTAAAAAGATTCGTTTTCCGTTCAAATACTTCAATAAACGCTTTATAACGATTTAATTGATTATGTGCAATCAGCGACGATTACCGCAACATATCGCCGCATTAGATATGAAGCGACTTTATCGTTTTTTGCGGATTTTCTGACTTAAAGACAGAACTTCCCGCAACCGACACGTCAACGCCTGCGTCTTTAAGAAGCACAATATTTTTCTCGCTCACGCCGCCGTCCACTTCGATGAGATATTTATATCCGTGTTTTTCGCGCTCTATTGCGCCGAGTTTGGCTTTTGCAAGGCATTGCGGCATAAAACTTTGACCTCCGAACCCTGCCTGAACGGTCATAATAACGAGCATATCGATTTGATTCAGATAGGGTTTTACAACGTCGAAATCGACGTCGGCATTGATCACCAAACCGCACTTTTTACCTTTCGATTTGATTATATCGAGTGCGCCTTGCACGTCGTCGGACGCGTCGGGGTGAAACGTCACGATATCCGCCCCCGCGTCGCAAAACTTGCCGACGTACTTTTCGGGCTTGGTTATCATAAGATGAGCGTCAACGGGCAACGTCGAGTTTTGCTTGAACGCTTTTATCATCGGCATACCGAAAGTGATGTTCGGGACGTAAACGCCGTCCATAACGTCGGCGTGAACGATATCCGCGCCCCATTTTTCGATATTCTTGACTTCCGTTGCCATATTGCCGAAATCGGCGGCAAGCATTGAAGGTGCAACCAACATAACTTTACCTCTTATTCTTTTATTTAGATAGTTGAATTTGTTATTCAAATATTCCGCAACCCACGCAAAGCGTGGATTTCATCCAAACAGAGTTTGGATATCACCCGAGCGAAGCGAGGATTTCATGCGCACAGCGGATATCGTTTGCGCCGCAGGCGCAATTTTTAATCGTACTGCTTCTCTTTTCTCTCGACCAGTTCTTGATAAATCGTCTTATACCTTTCGTATCTGCCCTCGCCTATTTCCTTGCCGACGTGCGCTTTTACGGCGCAATCGGGTTCGTCTATGTGCGTGCACATATTGAAGCGGCACTCTTTTCTGAACGCTTCCAAATCGTCGAAATAGAGTCTGAGGTTTTCGGGCGCGACGTCCACCGTTTCGAGCATAGAAAAGCCGCAAGTATCCACGAAATAAGTCGATTCGCCGATATGGAAAATCTCGGTTTTTCTCGTCGTATTCTTGCCGCGCTTTATCTTTTTTGCAAGTTCGCCCACTTCGAGCAAATCGCAATCGAGAATATTGTTGAGAAGCGAACTCTTGCCAACAGCCGATTGACCTGCAAAGCAAGCGGTTTTGCCCTTTGCGCAGTCCACGATTTTTTTGACGTTTTCGCCCGTTTGCGCGCTACATTCTATCTGCTTTACAACGCCGTCGTATTCACTCGTATCGATTGCTTTAACGTCGCACTTATTTTTAACGAGCACGGGTTCGATACCTTCCACGAGGCAGTTTACAATGATTTTGTCGACGAGCAGAAAGTCGGGTTCAGGTTCGGGCGCAATCACGATGAAGCATACGTCGACGTTTGAAACGTACGGACGAATAAGTCGATTTTTGCGCGGCTCGACGTTTTCTATGACGAAACTATCGCGCTCTTTTGCGATTTCGACGTAGTCGCCAACGTAAATCAAGCCGTCGTTTTTCAGCCTTTTGCGTGCAAAACAAACCTTGACGCCCTCGTCGGTGTCAACGAAAAATTTTGAAGCGACCGCCTTTATAACTCTGCCTTTGTACGTTTTCATTCTGCCTTTACGCTTTCGATTTTGCTTTGTTTTTTCGGATTAAATCCGCATTTTCTATGTATGTTTTTGATTTGTCTTGGTTGCGATTTACATCGTTTTTTTATGCGATATATCGCATTTTTCGGTTATTTTTCGACGTTTTCGAGGTATCTTCTGCGAAGTTGACCGCACGCGCCCTCGATGTCGTTGCCCAAACTTCTGCGTATTGTCGCCGACACGCCGAGTTTTTCGAGTTTATGCAAAAACTCTTCCGTAGCGTCAACGCTCGGCGCAACGTGATTGCGCTCTTTGACCTCGTTAAGCCTTATGAGATTGACGTGCGACGGAAAACCTTTCAAGAGTTTTGCGAGTTCTCTTGCGCAAGCATCCGAGTCGTTTTCGCCCTTTATGAGCGTGTACTCGAATATGACTCTGCGCCCCGTTTTGTCGAAATAATATCTTGCGCTGTCCACGAGTTGCTTGACGGAATACGCTCTGTTTACGGGCATAAGCGCGCTTCTAAGGTCGTCAAACGGTGCGTGTAGACTTATAGAAAGCGTGACTTTGTGTCCGCTGTCGGCAAACTTGCGGATTTTGTCGCAAAGTCCCGAAGTGGACAAGGATATATTGCGCTCGCTGATGTTTATGCCGTTTGAATCGCTCACTTTGTCGAGAAATTCAAGCACGTTGTCGTAGTTGTCGAATGGCTCGCCGCTTCCCATAAGCACGAGATTCGTCACCGCTCTCGATTTTGCGTTGCCGCCGTTGTCGCGGTTTACGCAAATGACTTGACCGAGCATTTCGGCAGGCGTGAGATTTCGAACGAGTCCGTCGAGGGTCGAAGCGCAAAACGTGCAGCCCATACGGCAACCTATTTGCGTGGACAGACAAAGCGTATCGCCGTAATCGTGCGGCATATACACGCCCTCGATGAGATTGTCGTCCAAAAGCCTGAACAGATACTTTTTCGTGCCCGACTTGCCTGTAAACACTTCGAGAATACTCACGGGATTCGCAACGAAATCTTCTTTTAGACGTTCACGCAAATCCTTTTTGAGCGACGTCATTTCGTCAAAATCCTTTCCGTCCTGCAAAAACGAGTAGATTTGCGAAGCGGTATATTTCGGACAATCGGGAATAAGAGAGGCAATTTCCTCTCTGCTAAGTCCGAGCATGACCGTTTTTTGCGTACTTTCGTTCATTTTAGCCTCTGAATCTTTGCGATAAAGAATCCGTCGTATTCCTCGTGCGGCAAAATTTGAATCGTGCCGTCGTTATCGATGTATTTTCCGCCGTCTATACGGTCGAGTCCGTCTATTTTTTCAAGCGCAAAACCGTCGTTTTCCGCAAGAAAATCGTTTACAACGTCGTCGTTTTCTTCCTTGAAAAGCGTGCAAGTGGAATATACCATTTTGCCGCCTACTTTGAGATATTTTGCGGCATTTTCGATGATTTTTCGTTGCGTATCGGCAAGTTCTCTGACGCACTTTTCGTCCTTGTTCAAGAACACGTCGGGATGTTTTTTGAACGTGCCGAGGCACGAACACGGCGCGTCGCAAAGCACGAAATCGAAAGAATCCTTCCATTCATCGTTCAAAACGCAAGCGTCGGCTTGAATTGCTTTTACGTTGGGCGTATGCATACGGTTTTTGTACTTTTGAATGAGCGCAACCCTGTGCGGATAAAGGTCGCACGCGGTGATTTTGCCGTGTGGACAAACCTCGCTCATATACACCGCCTTGCCCCCTGGTGCTGAACATATATCGAGAACTTGCGCCCCGTCCGTAACGCTCAAAGCCTGCACGGCGAGCATACTCGACGGCGATTGAAACGTCACGAGTCCTTTGTCAAACATATGCTTCACGCAATCCGTCGCTTTGACGATATAGCCGCCGACGTCGCTCTTTTTGAACTCGACTTTGTTCTTTTTGAGCAAAAATTCGACGTCGCTCGGCGTTGCCATACGGCTGTTTATACGGATATGTTCGAGCGTATCGCTTTTTGCGGATATAATCTCGACAGCCTTTTCTTTGCCGTATTGCGCCACGAGTTTATCGCAAAACCATTTCGGTTTCGAGTACGTCACCGACAAATAGCAATCGTCGCTTTCACTCGGAAGCGTAAACTTGTTGTCCGCAACTTTTTTGAGAACGGCGTTTACAAATCCGCTCGCGCCGCCTTTTCCGTTGGATTTTGCAACTTCCACGCACTCGCTGACTATTGCGAATTTCGGCACGTCCGTGAGATTAAGAAGCGCGTACGTCCCGATTTTCAAGAGCGTAAGCACGGATTTTTGCGGTTTTTTCTCGACGAGTTGATTGAGTATATACTCGATTTTCACGTTCTCTTCGAGAGTTCCGTACACGAGCCTCGTTGACATATCGCTCACGCGCTCGCCGAGGAACGCCATATTGCTGTACGTTCCCTCTTGAAACACTTTTGATAGTATTTTGTATGCGCTGTCGATATGTTTTCTCATACGTTCCTTAATGATTATTTTTTGTTCGTTATACGCAATCTAATGCGCCGTTTCATTCGAATTTAGTGCCTATTTCGACGTTTCTGCCGAGCAAAAACGCGTTGTCGCTCATACGCTTTCCGCCTTCGAGTTGAATTTGAGAAAGTCTGATAATGCCGTCCGCAACCTTTACGAACAATCCATCTTTCGCAGAGGATTTCACGACGTGCCCCGCTTCGAAAGAGTTGATATTTTCAATGTCGCAATCGGTTTTTTCGACTTTGAAAACTTTAAGCGTTTTGCCAAAAACGTGCGTAAACGCCGACGGCCACGGCGACATACCTCTCACGAAGCAATCGATTTGTCGAGCGGTTTTCGAAAAGTCGATATTTCCGTCCTCTTTGCTTATCATCGAGCAATGCGTCGCTTTGCTTTCGTCTTGCGGCACGAACGCTGCTTTTCCGCTTTCAACAAGGGATATTGCCTCGCAAATCGCTTCGCCGCCGAGAATCGCAAGTCTGTCGAACAACTCGCCCGCCGTTTCGTCTTTGCCGATGGGCGTTGCCTTTTCAAGCAAAATATCGCCTGCGTCCACCGCCTTAACGGTGCGCATAATTGTTATTCCGCTTTGTTCGTCGCCGTTTATAATCGACCATTGAATAGGCGAAGAACCTCTGTATTTTGGCAAAAGCGAAGCGTGTACGTTGAGTACGCCGTATTTGGGAATCGTCAAAAATCTTTCGCTCAAAATCTGACCGAACGCCGCCGTAACCACGATGTCGGGATTGAGATTTTCGATGTCCTCTATGCCCTCTCTCGACACTTTTTCGTACTGCAAAACGGGTATCGAGAGTTCTTGCGCCTTAACTTTGAGCGCAGACGGTTTGAGTTGGTATCCGCGCCCGACGGGTTTGTCAAGACCTGTCACGACTGCTGACACGGGATATACCGAATTAAGTTTTTCAAGTACCGTCGCCGAAAAGTCGGGACTGCCCATAAACACGATTTTCATAACTAATTGTTTTTTGACCGTCTGTTTGACGGTTAATGCGCGGTTTTGCGCAATTCTTTCAGTCTTGCTCGTCGAGAAGTTGCTTGCACTTTGACGTATACACGATTCCGTCCAAGTGGTCTATTTCGTGGCAAAACGCTCTTGCCGTAAAGCCTTCGACTTTGTATTTTTGCTCTTTGCCGAATCTGTCGAGCGCAGTGACTTTCACTTTCATAGGACGGGTCACTTCGCCGTACTTTTTAGGCACTGACAAGCAGCCTTCGAGTCCCGTTTGCTCGCCGCTTTGAGAGGTTATAACGGGGTTTATGAGTTCAAAATATCCGTCTTCGGTGTCAACCACGCACACACGCTTCAAAACCGCCACTTGCGGTGCGGCAAGTCCAGCGCCGTTTGCGGCTTTGACGGTGTCTTTCATATCGTCGAGCAAAATCCAAAGCCTTTCGTCGAACTTGTCCACTTCTCTGCATTTTTTCGTCAAAATGGGGTCGGGCACTTTGACAATCAATCTTTTTGCCATACTTTATATCCTTCCGTGTTCAAATCAAACTTTGCGGATTGATTTCGACGAACACGTTGCATTTTTTCGATTTGTTTTGGTCGGCGATTTTGTATATTTCGCCGATAATATTTTCAAATTGTTGCGGCTCTATCCTCATCATCACTTGATAGCGACAAAGACCGTTCATACGCGTGACGGGCGATTTGCTTGCGCCCAAGTACACGAATTTTCCGCTTTGCGATTGTAGATTCTGAACGGATTTATACACGTTTCTCGCCGCGTCCACCACGTCTTGCTCGTTGACAGACGACAAAAGCACTCGCACGACTTTCGTAAAAGGCGGAAATTTCGTCACCATTCTCGTGTTGATTTCCTTTTTCCAAAAGCCTATGTAGTCGTACGTTCTGCCGAAGCGGAAAACGTAATGTTTCGGCGCATAGGTTTGAAGAATGACTCTGCCTTCTTTTTCCGCTCTGCCCGCTCTGCCTGCAACCTGCGTAATGAGTTGAAACGTGCGCTCGCTCGAACGATAGTCGCTGAAATATAGCGCGGCGTCCGCTTCGAGAATCCCCACGAGCGTGACGTTGCCGAAGTCGTGACCTTTGGCAATCATTTGCGTGCCGACAAGCACGTCCGCTTCCTTGTTTCCGAATGCGGAAAGAATCTTGAAATAACTGTCCTTTCTCACGGTGGTGTCGTTGTCCATACGCAAGACTCTGACGTTCGGAATGAGATTTTTCAGTTCTTCGACAACTTTTTCCGTACCGATTCTGCCCTGTTTTATCTCGTGACTGCCGCAGTTGGGACACTTCGTCAAAGCGTGGTATCTGCGCCCGCAATAGTGGCATTTGAGTTCGTTATCTTCCTTGTGATAGGTCAGCGAAATGTCGCAATCCTCGCACTTTGCGATATATCCGCATTCTTTGCAGCGGATAAAGGATGCAAACCCTCTTCGATTGAGAAAGAGCATAGCCTGCTCGCCTTTCGCGACGGTTTCTTTGAGAGCCTCTTGCAAAGCAAGAGAAAACAGACTTCGATTGCCTTGTCTGAACTCTGCCGTCATATCCACGATTTCCATTTCGGGAAGTTTGTGTTTGGATATTCTTTCGGGCAGAGATACGAGTCCGTACACACCTTCCGTCGCTTTGAGATACGTTTCCATATCCGGCGTAGCCGAGCCGAGAATAAGCACGCAATCGTTTGCTTTTGCGCGGTATTCCGCAACGGTTTTCGTATCGTAGCGCGGATTGGATTCGGACAAATAACTCGTGTCGTGTTCCTCGTCGATAATGATTGCACCTATGTTTTCGAGCGGCGCGAAGATTGCCGACCTTGCGCCTATCGCGATGTGCGCTTTGCCCGTTTTCAGTCTTTTCCACTCGTCGTAGCGTTCGCTTGCGTTGAGTCCACTGTGAAGTATCGCAACGTCGTCGCCGAATCTTGCTCTGAACAATCCGAGCATTTGCGGCGTAAGCGAGATTTCGGGAACGAGCATAATCGCGGTTTTGCCCTTTGCAATCATACGTTCTATCACGCACTCGTACACTTCGGTTTTGCCGCTTCCCGTTACGCCGTGCAAAAGATACGTTCCTTTTGCGCCGCAAAGCGTTTCCACCGCGCTCGCCTGTCTGTCGGTAAGCACGACGTGTTTTTTCTCTCTTTGCAGAGTTTTGAGCGGCGTTGAACGCTCGTGCACGTCGCTTTCGGTCACAACGCCTTTTTCTCGCAATCCGTTTATTGAGCTCACGCCGAATTTAGCGTTCAAAAAACTCAAAAACTGTCCGCCGTTCGAGGCTATATAGTCGAGAGCCTCTTGTTGCTTTTCCGCCCTCTTTCCGACGATTTCTTTGAGCTCGGCAAGCGTTCTCGAATCGTCGACGGTGAGAAATTTTCTCGTATATTCGGGGTCTTTTTCCTCGCGAAGTTGCTGAGGAACGAACAAGCGCAAAACGTCGATATAGCGCAGATTGTACGTCTTGCGCATAAAGTTCATAAGTCCCAACTGTTCGGGACTTATGGGCGAATCGAGATATTGCGCTTTTTTCAGGTCTTGAAATTCCGACTTATCCTTTTTACCTATGACAAAGCCGATAAGCCTCTTTTTTCCGAACTCGACGACAACCCTACTGCCTATCGGCACGTCGTCGCCGATATAGTCGAAAGTCCTGTCCACGTCGCTATTAGAGATGTTGACGATGACTTCGAGAATCATAGAGCAATCACCTTGTCGAGAATTATGTCGGCAAGTTCTCTCTTGCTCACTTTTCCGCTTTCGAACTCGTTACCGTCGTTGTCGATTACGGTTGCGACGTTAGTATCCACGTCAAATCCCGCGCCCTCGACGGTAACGTCGTTTGCGACCACGAGGTCGGCGTGTTTCTTTTTGAGTTTGCCTTTGGCGTTTTCAATCAGATTTTCCGTTTCGGCGGAAAATACGACGAGTTTTCTTTCGCCCTTCTTTTCGCCGAGCGTTTTTGCGATGTCGGGATTTTTGACGAGTTCGAGGGTGAGCGTGTCGCTCTTGACCTTTTGCAAAAACGCGTTTTTAACCTTGTAATCGGCAGGCGCGGCAGCCATTATGGCAACGTCGCAAGAGTCGAACTCTTCGTTACAAGCGTCGAGCATTTCTTGCGTAGTGGTGACGTGAATTGCTTTTTCGACGCATTTAGGCACGTCGACTTTGACGTTTCCGTACACAAAAACGACGCTTCCGCCTCTGTCTGCAACCGCTTCTGCAAGCGCTTTACCCATCTTTCCGCTCGAATGATTTGCGATAACTCGCACGCCGTCGATTTTTTCTTCCGTACCGCCCGATGTGATAAGCACGCGCTTATTTGCAAAATCCTGCACGGGCGTGAGATAGTCGACGATTGCCTTAACTATGTCGCAAGGCTCTGCCATACGCCCTTTTCCGACGTCGCCGCAAGCCAAAAGTCCGACCGCCGAATCGCAAAAGAGTGCGCCGCGCTCGCGCAAAGTCTGCATATTCTTTTGCGTCGCGGCATCCTCGTACATATTGCAATTCATCGCGGGACAAATGAGTTTTTGAGCGTTCGAAGCAAGATACGTCGTCGTGAGCATATCGTCCGCAATACCCTCTGCAAACTTTGCGATAACGTTTGCGGTCGCAGGGGCAACCACCAAAATATCCGCTTTTTTTGCAAGGGATATATGGTTGATGTCAAATTCCTTGACAGGCTCGAAAGCGTTTGTGACGACTGCGGATTTCGCAAGCGTTTGGAAGGTCAAAGGCGTGACGAACTCGCGGGCGTTATCCGTCATAATAACGTCCACGTTTGCGCCTAATTTTTTGAGCCTCGACACGATTTCGCACGCTTTGTAAACGGCAATACCGCCGCTTACGCCCAAAACCACGTTTTTTCCGTACAGCATAATAAGCCTCGTTTCAATCGAGATTGAAAAACTTCAAAATACGTTCGAATTAGTCGCGAACGATTTTGATTTTGTCGTCGTAGATTTCCTTGCAAGCGAGCGAAATGGGTTTCAAACCGCTCTTTTCAAGGTAACTGCTTTCGGTCGTAGCGAGTTCGCGTGCGCGTTTTGCAACGGCGACGGTGAGTGCGTATCTGCACTCTGCGTGTTTGATGAGTTTGTCGAGGGGGGGATCGATCATCATAGTTTGTTTCCTCCGATTTGAGTATGTAAATTTGTTTTGTTTTTATGTTTTCGCTCTATGAGCGAGTTTTACGATTTTGCAATTTATTGCTCTTTTATTCGAGTTCCGCCCTTCTTTGTTCGAGGTAGTTCACGATTTTGTCGGCGCAAACTTCCGCAACGTCGTTTATCACCACGAAGTCGTAGTACGGTATGCTCTTTCTTTCAAACTCGATTTCGTCGAGGCGTTTTTTGAGAGAATCGGGCGTTTCGCTGCCTCTGCCGATAAGGCGCTTTTTGAGTTCTTCGAGGGACGGCGGATTTATGAATATCGTCACGCAATCGGGATACACCTTTTTGATGTTCATCGCGCCCACGCTGTTGATGTCGAGCAGCACGTCGAAGCCTTGATTGCGCTTTGTTTCCACTTCGCATTTGAGAGTGCCGTAGCAGTTGGTGAAAGTGCGGGTGTATTCCACAAATTCGTCGTTATCGGCGCGCTTTACAAACTCTTCCTCGGTGACGAAATAGTAATCAACGCCCTCTTTTTCGCCGTTTCTGGGCTTTCTCGAAGTGCAGGACACCGAAAATCTAAGATTCGGCATCTTTTGAAACATTTTCGATATAACCGTACTTTTGCCCACGCCGCTGAATCCCGACACGACGATGAGCAATCCTTTGTTTTGCATAATCGTTTACCTTCCGGATTGAATATTCGTCGTCATTCGACGTTTGCGGCTTGTTCGCGCATTTTTTCTATCTCGTTCTTGATTGCAAGAACTTCTTTCGTGATTCGCATATCGTTCGCTTTCGAGCCGATAGTGTTGGTTTCTCTGTTAAACTCTTGCACGAGGAAGTCCATTTTGCGCCCGACGGGTTCGTTTGATTCGAGAAGCGAGCGCATATTCGCGATATGAGTGGAAAGCCTCGTGATTTCCTCGTCTATCGCGCAATGGTCGGCGTAGAGCGCGACTTCGGTTGCGAGGCGTTGCTTGTCGATAAGCGACGGCTCGACGACTTCGGCGATTCGAGCGTTGAGATTGGCTCTATAATCCTCGACGACTTTCGGCGCGAACTCTTTTATACGTTCAAGGCAATCTTGGATTGAGTCGAGTTTCTTTACAAAATCAATCTTTTGCGATTGACCTTCTTTTTCACGCATTGATATGAGATTATCAAGCGCGAGATTCACTGCTTCGAGAGTCATTTCGCAAAGCAAATCCTCGTCCTCGACCGCCTCTTGTCTTGTCACGATATCGCCCACTCGCAAGAGCGTGGAAAGGGTCACGTCGTCTACAAGACCAGTGCCGTCTGCAAGTTTCCTAACCGCCGCAAGATAGTTGTTTGCAAGTTCGAGATCCACCGTGTACGCGCCCTCGTCCGTCGACGATTGTTCGTAAGTGAGATAAAGATCGACGTGGCCTCTCGATATTGCCGTCGAAACGGCTTTTTTCACCTTGTCCTCAACGAACAAGAAGTTGCGAGGAAGTTTGAAATTGCAATCCAAAAACCTGTGATTTACGGTTTTAATTTCAATGGTTATGGTCTTTCCGTCGCGCTTTGAAACGCCTTTGCCATATCCTGTCATACTGTGCATATACGCGCACCCGCCTAATAATTTTTTGATATTATATCACAAAGTTTATATAAACACAACAAATTGCGCCAACAATATGACAAAAATAAAAAGGCACAAGTGCCTTTTTAAGT
>URTQ01000036.1 GCA_900550855.1 uncultured Eubacteriales bacterium | reverse complement strand
TTTATTTGTTTAACATATGGGATTGAAACGGTACATCAAAAGTGATATACTCGAATTATGAAAATTATCACTTCAAACACGTCCAAAGGCGCATATCTCGGCGTTGTCGGGATTCTGGGCAAAAATATGGACGGAACTTCAAAAAACATAGTCATCGCGCCCGACAGATTCACCGCGTCGGTGGAAAGGGGGCTTATTTCCGCGTTGGGCATAGAAAGCACGTTCGGCATAGAAGTTATGTCGTTCACGAGGCTTGCGAGCAAACTTATAGGCAACGACATCAAAAAGTGCCTTACGCCCGAAGGGTCGGTTATGCTGATAGGCAAGGTTATCGCGGACAATCGCGACAAACTTTGCTACTACAACAAAGTCGCGCTTCAAGAGGGATTCGCAAGCGAACTTTACGCCGCGCTTACCGCCGTCAGAAACAGCGGTATATCCTCGCAAGACTTGCTCGAATCTTCGAAAAAAGCGAACGTTTCGCTTCAAATGAAAGCAAAAGACCTTGCGCTCATATACGACGGCTACCTTGCCGCTCTCGAAGGCAAGCACAGCGATTCGTCAACGAGGCTTTACGCTCTTGCCGAGTTTTTGAAAAACAATCCGAGCGCGATTGCTTCGACCAACTTTTACATTACGGACATATACGATTTTTCCGCGCCCGAACTCGAAATCATAAAGAGTATCGCAAACAACGCGCTGTCGCTGACCGTGGGCATAACGAGCGGATATTCGAACCCCAACAAGCGCATATATCCCGACCGCGTGGCAAAGAAACTCGCCTCTCTTTGCGAGGGCAGAGTGCAGATTGAAAGAAACGACGAAAGCCTACCCGATTCGGTGGACGCCATTTCCAAAAAACTGTTTTCTTACATATCCACGAGCGCGGACGAAAAAGCCGAGAACAACGGCAAAGTCACGTTGCGTTCGGCAAAGGACAGAAGCGACGAGGTTATGCGCCTCGCTCTCGACGTGGCAAAGGGCGTGAGAGAGGGCAGACGTTACAAGGATTTCGAGGTGTACGCAAGCGATTTGGACGCATACGGACAAGAGATAAAATCCACGTTTGCACGCTACGAAATCCCATACTTTATCGACAAAAAAGAATTGCTTTCCGAGCAAGCGAAAGCGAGATTCATATTGCAGGCAATCGCCTGCTATCGCACGGATTTCAGACTCGGCGAGGTGTGCGATTTCATAAAAAATCCGCTGTTTGCAATCTATTCGCAATACGGCGAAGAAGGCGCGTATCTGTTTGAAAACTATTGCTTGAAATACAACGTGCGCTTCGTGCCTACCTCGACGGAAGATTGCTTCAAAAAGCACGAGGAAAGAAAAGTATTTAACGCAAAAGAACAAAAAAACGGCTTTATATATGCAAATATCGACGATAAAGTAGAGATTTTGGACAATACCGTTGAAAACGTCATTCCCGAAGCGGTGCGAAAAGAGATTGTGAATATACTTGCGCCCGAACGCTTCAAGGGGAACAAGAACATAAAGACTTTTGTCGAATCGAAGAGGGATTTGCTTGAAAAAATCGAACCTTGCTATCTAAAATACGTCGATAAAATCGCAAGCCAAAGCGAATATTTCAGAAAGTGCGCCGAGCAAGTCAATTCCAAACTCGAAGCGGTGCTCGACGAGATAGAAGAAGTGCTCGACGACCAAACGGATATAAAGGGATTCGAAAGCGTTTTCAAATCTATGATAAAGACTTTGAAAATCGCGCTTGTGCCGACCTACCTCGATTGCGTTTTCATAGGTGACGGCGAGTCGAGATTTTCGGGGAACGGCGACGTATACGTTCTTGGCGCAAACAGCGGAAAACTGCCTTCGCAAAGCGGCGGCGGTGTGGTGCTTACCGACAAGGACGAGCAAATGCTCTCTGCGCTCGGCGTCGAGATTACGCCTTGCGAAAGACAAAAAGCACTCGACGGTATGTACGCCGTTTGCGACCTTATGAAAAAACCGCAGGGCAGGCTTGTGGTGAGTTATCCAGACAGCGGCGACGGCGGCGCGTTAAGACCCTCGACCGTCGTGTTCGAACTTCAAAATATGCTTGCCGAAAACGGCAAACCGCTCGAAATAGAAAGAATAGACTTCGAGCATTACACGACACTTGACGGAAAGGATTTGCAAAAAGCCGCTCTTGCGCTTTCGACGAAAAAAGGGTGCTTCAACGAGGTGCTTAAAAACGGCGTGAGCGGACGTTGCGACGCAAACGATATAGGCGTGTACGGCTCGGCGTTTTCCCTTTTGAGCGAGGACGAGCAAAAACTCATAAACGAGTCGTTCGTATCGCCCGTGAAAATCAAATTGCCCGAAAAATCGTATTTTGCGGGGCGCACGAGCGTCAGCAGGCTGGAAACCTTTTTCGGCTGTCCGTACGCGCATTATTTCAACTATATTTTGTCCTTGCGCAAGAGAAAAGACGGCACGTTCGAGGGGACGGAAAACGGAACGATTTTGCACTTCGTGCTTGAAAAGTTTTTCGGTGACGTGCGCGATAACAACGTAAAAGACGAAAACGAGGCAAGGCAAAAAGCATACGAGTATTTCGACCTCGCGATAAAAGAAAACAACTTCGAAGTGTTGCTCGAAAAGGCGGACACGGGCAGAATCCTTTCTCGCCTCAAAGAAGAAGGCGCGACGCTTTGCAAGGACTTGTTCGAGGTTCAGAAACGCTCGGCGTTCAGACCGTTTTTGCTCGAAGCGAAAATAGGCGAAGGGAAGATAGAGCCGATGTCCCTCGAATTTGCCGGAAAGAAGGTGGAACTAAAAGGCACTATCGACAGAGTGGACAAACTGGGCGACAAGTTTATCATCATCGACTACAAGACTTACAAGAGCGCGGATTTGACCCTCAAAGAGTTGTATTGCGGACAAAAAATCCAACTTTACGTCTATATGCGTGCGGTGGAAAAAAGCCTTGACGCAACGCCGTGCGGCGTGTTCTATTTCCCCGTATTTTCCAGTTTCACCGACGAGAGCGGCAACCGCTATAAATACAAGGGTCAAGCGTGCGACAGTCGCGAAACGCTGGGTTTAATCGACGAAATGGCGACTTCAAACCCCGATTGCGCAATCGTGCCGTTCAAAACGGACAGAAAGGGCGAGAATCTCAATCCCGAAATACACCTCTCGAAAGAGGGCTTCGACAAACTCGGCGATTACGCCGTGGCGATTGCGGGCGAGGGCGCAAGCAAGATTGCGGACGGATATATAAAACCTTCGCCGCTCAAAGACAAGTGCAAGAAGTGCGATTTTGCCGCTATATGCGCGTACAAGGGCACGAACGAAAGAAAGACGCCCAAAGTGAAAGGGCTTGAAAGTTTCGATACGGAAGGTGAGAAAAATGAGTGAAAATACCGTTGTGACGTTCAGCAAAAACGCAGAGGAAAGGCTTGAAATTCTGCGCGACGAAAAGGGCAATATTCTTCTCACCGACGACCAGAAAAAAGCCGTGCTCGAAAAGGGGCGTATTCTCGTTTCCGCTTCCGCAGGTTCGGGAAAAACGTCCACTATGGTTAAGCGCATAATCGTTATGCTGTCCGAGGGCGCGTCTTTGAAAAATCTGCTCGTTCTCGTCTATAACAACGCCGCCGCAGACGAACTTAAAGAAAGACTGCACCAAGAACTTTTCAAGGCGGCTTGCGCGTCGAGCGGCGAAAAGCGCGACAGATTCAGACAGGAAATCGACGAGTTGCCGTTTTGCCATATATGCACAATACACGCGTTTTGCCAGTCGCTGATAAGAGAGAACTTCGACAAACTCGGCATATCCCCGACGTTCGAGGTGCTTGACGAAACGAGGCACGCTTCGTATATGAACAAGGCTCTCGACGAGGTTATCGCAAAGTACACCGCAGACGGCGACGAAACTTTTTGCGAACTTGCCGACATTTTCTCGCAATCGAGAAAAGAAGAAAACCTAAAAAGCAACCTCATAAAGTTTTACAATCTCATAGAGATACAGCCCGACAAGGACGAATTCGAAAGGTGCGTTGCGGAATGTTACGATTCCTACGACGGAAGCAAATTTTTCGAGATACTGCAAAACTACTATAAATCATTTTTCGCAAAGGCAAACGCCGCGCTTTCGCAAGTCAAGGTGCGGCTCGAAACGATTGCGCCGACCTCGAAGTACGTTCAAAGTCTTGCGGTTGCGACGGCGTTCTGCGCCGAAATCGAAAGAGAAAACGAACTTCTCGATATGTGCGCTTTGGCAACCAAGTACGAAAAGCCGCGCGCGGCGATAAGTTCCAAAGCGAGCGAGGAAGAAAAACTCGTCACCGCATACGCAAAGGACTATCTCAAACAGTTGAGCGACGTCATAGACGAAATGAAAGAGATTGCAAAACGCGGCGACGCTTTGAGGCAAGCGCACGAGCAGAACGCGAAATACGTCAAAAAATTGCTCGAAGTCGCAAAGAATTTCGCGAAAGTTCTCGACAATCTCAAAAAAGAGGACAACGTGTTGTCTTTCGAGGACTTGCAACACAAGGCTCTCGATTTGCTAAACGGCGGCGGCGCGTCGGGCGAGGATTTCGACGCGGTGTTCGTCGACGAGTATCAGGACGTCAACCCCACGCAAGAGGCGATTATACGCAAACTCGTCAAGGGCGAGTGCTTTATGGTGGGCGACGTAAAGCAGAGCATATACGGCTTCCGTCTTGCCGACCCCGCGATTTTCATATCCCGACAAAACGCTTACGAAACGAGCGCGAAAGAGGGTACGAACATATTTTTCAATCGCAATTTCAGAAGCGCGTACGGCATACTCGATTTCGTCAACGGCGTTTTCGACAGCGCAATGACGGAAGACAGCGCGGACGTAAACTACAAAAAGGACGCGAGATTCGAACTTAAAGACGTGCCGCCCGTGCGCCTCGAAGGCGTAAATCCCGAAGGGTACGTTCAGGTGCATTTGTTCGTAAAGCAAAAGGAAGAAGCGCAAATTTCGACGGGACTTTACGACATAGAAAAAGCGTGCGGCGACGACGGCGAGGGCGGTAGCGCGCAAGAGGGCAACTTCATTGCAAACGAAATCAAAAAACTCGTGGGCAAAGCCAAAGGCGACGGAAAGTATATCGGATACGGCGACGTAGCCGTGCTTTTCCGCTCGCGCTCGACGGGCGCAAAGGAAATCGTGCAAACCCTCAAAGCGCGAGGCATACCCGTCAACGAGGGCGCGTTCGGCAAATCCGCGTCCCTTCCCGAAAGAGAATTGATTGCGTTTTTGCGAGTTTTGGACAATCCGCGCCAAGACGTGCCGCTTGCGGGGTATCTGTTGTCCTTTTTCGGCGGCTACGACGAGAGCGAGTTGGCGTACGTCGCGTCGGTTGACGGCGATTGCCTGTACGACAAGTTTTTGGCGATTGCAAACGACGACGAATACGCGACGAAAAACGGTACATACCGCGCGCTTAAAGCAAAGGCGAGAGCAACTTTCGACACTATCGAGGCGTATAGACTCAAAGCGAGTTATCAGAGCGTGAAAGAACTTATGCGCACTATCGTCGGCGACTACTGCTACGACGCGTACCTTATGAGGTCGGGCGAGGGCGACGCATACGGACTCAAAGCGTTCGTGGAAAGTCCGGACGAGGAAGACTCGCTCGGCAAATTTTTGCAGAACTACTGCGAGGGCGACGGCGGCGAGCGTGGAGCGACGGGCGGCGACAGGGTGGTTATTTCCACTTTCCACGGTTACAAAGGTCTTGAAAATCCCGTCGTTTTCGTTGCGGATACGGCGTTCGGATTCAACTACGAAGCAGGTTCGGGCGACCTCATTCTTACGGGCAAAGGCTTGGGCGGCGACAAGGGCAACAACAAAGGTCTTGTGGGTATGAACGCTTTCGACTTCGAACAGAAGACCAAAAATTCCGTAACGCTGTCCAAAATCGCGGTTGCAAAGTGCATAAAAGACAACCAACTCAAAGAGGAAATAAGGCTGTTTTACGTCGCTCTCACGCGCGCAAAACAGTTGATGTACGTCACCGCAACGGTGAGCGAATCCAAGAGCGCGGGCTTCGGCGTTACGGCAAAACTCGGCGGCGCGGGGTGCGATTTGGATTTCATATCTTCGGCGGTTTTCGACGGTACGGTGAAGTGCGTGCCTTTCCGTCATTACGCGGACGAGGACGATGTGCAAAAGGCGCAACCAAACTCGTTCCAACTCGTTCCCGACGAGGATATCGTAAACGCGGCGCTCAGTGCGCAGGTGTTCGAATATCCCTACAAGCAAGCGACGGCGCTTGCGATGAAGTACAGCGTTTCCGCGCTCGACAGCAAGGACGACGACGCGATAGAGGTGTTCGAAGAAGCGGCAAAACGAGGCACGGCGTATCACAAAGTTATGCAGTATATCGACTATGCCGCAAGGGGCGCGGAAGAAGTCGAGAAGCAGATGGACGAACTCGTAAACCGCAATATCATCACCAAAGAGGAAAAAGAAACCGTCAATCCGCAAGACGTCGCCAAGTGCCTTGAAAGCGATATTATGAAAGTCGCGCTCGAAGCGGAAAAGAAAGGCAAGTGCCATAGAGAGCAATCCTTTATGATGTACAAAAAGGCAAGCGAGGTAAGCGACGATTTCACGTCCGACGACAGAGTGCTTGTGCAAGGCGTGATAGACTTGTTTATCGATGACGAAAAGAAGATTATCGTCGATTTCAAGACGTCTTCGCTGAAAGACGAAAAAACGCTTGAAAAGTACAAAAAGCAACTTTATCTGTACAAATCGGCAGTTGAAAGCGCGATTAACGCAAAAGTCGACGAAATCGCGCTGTATTCGTTCGCGACGGGCAAGACCGTAAAACTGTAAAGACCGCAAGGAATAAGCGGCGATAAAGCAAAATTCGAAATTAACGACTTGACGAATCGAGGGTTGTTTCAAACAAAAAATTGTGCGTTTGTTTGAAATAATCCTTGATTTTTCTTTGCGCGTTATGTATAATCATATAGATATTTGAAACTTACGGGCGCACCTCGTTGCGTGCGCGGAGGATTCGTGGACTTTTTTGAAAAGGCGTTTCAATGGCTTGCGGAAGTGTCGCAAAAACTTCCCGCAGTCGATACGAATTTATTTTTCATCGTCGTTATGGCGGTGATTTTCGGTTTGGGAATCGTCATTGCGTTTACCCTTCTCGGCTCTCGCGCTCGCAAACTTTTCGTTTCCGCAAGAAAAATCAGAAAATACCTCGCAAACGTGGACGTCGTCGATGACGACAACGTGAGCGATTTTACTGCGCATTGTTTTTCCAAAAACACGCCGCAACCTTTGCGTGACGCTTGGGTGCAATATCTCGGCGTGCGTTTCGGCTATCCCAGCGACATAATAAGCGACGGGGCGGTGTACGACAAGTTCGTCAAGAAGAACAAGGACGTTCGTTCGGGCGTGTTTATCGGCGTATCTTTCGTGTTGCTCGCACTTTTCGCATTTTGGGGCTACGGCGTTTTGCCCGCCGCGAAAATGGGCGTCGTTCATCTTGCCGCGCTCGCGCTCATAGGAGTGATGTATCTCGTGCTCGTCATTCTCGCGCGCAAACAAAATCAAAGATGTTTCGAAACGTTCGAGGCTATGCAAGAGGACTTGGACGCAAAAGTCAATTTGCAGATAGAAAGCAATTTCGCAACCGATTCTTCGCCGCTTCAAGAACTCAATTCGCTCGTTGAAGAAATCATCGCTCGCAACACGGCAAAAGTCGTGGACGAGGACGACGACGAACAAACGCCCATCGAAGCGCTTATCGAGCAGAAAATGCAAGAGCAAAGCGAGTTCGACGACGAGGACGAACAAGAGAACATCGACGAGATTATTTCCGCACAGGAAGAAGCGCAAGAAGAAAACGCACAAGACGGCGACGTCGAATCCGACGACGAGCAACGCCATATAGACGAACTGTTGCAAGAACAAGAGGAACGACTCGAAGAAACCGCAAACGAGGAATCCGACGAAACGGAAACCGCAATCGATGAAGCCGACGAACAAGTCGAGAAGCAAGAGCATATCGACGAACTTTTGCAAGAGCAGGAAGAAGAACTCGAAGAAAAAGCGCAAGAGGAATCCCAAGAAACCGAACTCAAAATCGAGAGTGCGGACGAAACGTTCGTAGACGAGCCGTTCGTAGACGAGCCGCAAGAGAGCGAAGAAGAACAAAGCGTCGAGGAACAAGAAGAGGTCGAAACTGCCGACGAATCCGAAAGCGTTGACGAGCCTGAAACGGTTGACGAAGCCTCTGACGAGTCGGAAAACGAAGAAGTTGCAGACGTCGAAAACGAGGAAATCGAAGAAAATACCGAAAACGTAGAATATACCGAATCGGAAGAAAATAACGTTCAAGAGGAAGAATCCGAAGAACAAGAAGTCGCCGAAGATACGGAAGACGAACAAGCGTCCGACGAAGAAGCGACGGAAGATACGGAAAACGCCGAAGAAGTCGCGACGGACGAATCCGCCGAGGAATCCGAACAAGAGGAATCCGAGCCTACCGAAGTTGCGGAAAGCGAAGAATCCGCAGACGAATCCGTCGAAGACGGCGAAGAAGCCGACGATAACGCAGAATCCGAAATCGAATCCGAGGAAGCGGAAAGCGACGAATCGGAAAACGAAGAAGTCGAAGAGGAAGCGGACGAAGCAGAAGACGAATCCGAGGAAATCGAGGAAGCAAGAGAGGACGAAGAACCCGAAGTGGTGTACGTCGTCGACGACGAGGACGAGGAAGAAAACGCAAAGCCCGCAAAACTCGTCAAACTTCCGAATCTCGTTGACTATATGCTGTCAAAGAACATGCCGAGGCAAATGAAAATCCAAATTGCCACAATGCTTATTGGCACATACAACAAGTTTAAGGACAGCAAAGAAGATCGCAAAATCGTCATATCTTGTCTTGGAAAAGTTATGCGCGATTTGCAAAACGAAAAACAATAAAATATAAAAATAAACAACGGTCGGATTGCCGACGTACAATAAATAATATTGCGAGGATTGTAAAGATGTTTGGTAAGAAGAAAAAACTCGAAGCAGAACGCCGCGAAGAAGAATTGCGCTTGCAAAAACAAGAACTTGAAAGACAACAAGCCGCACAACAGGCTCAACAGCAAGAAGAAAAGATCTTTTTTGAAAGCGAACTCATTGACGACGATGACGACAACACCGCCGCTCAACCCGTCAACGAGGACGACAACGCGCTTCCCAAAGAGTATGAGGCAATCGCCTACATTTTGAAACAAGAACAAGGCGAGGACCTTGTCGCAGAGTCTGTCGACGACGACGAGCCCGTTCAATCCGCGCAAGAGCCGCAAGAGAGCGTAGAGGAAGTCAAGGAAGAAGAACCCGAAACGACTGAAGCGCCCGTTCTCGAAGAAACCGCACCCGCAGAAGAACCCGAAGCGGTTGAAGAAACCGACGAAGAATCCGTCGAAGAAGTCGAAGATTCCGACGAAAGCGAAGAAGCGGAAGAAGCAAGCGAAGAAGTCGAGAGCGAACAAGCGACCGCACCTGCAACCGAAGAGCAAAAAGAAGAAGTCGTTTACGTCGTGGACGGTCCGAGCGAGGACGACGACGAAATCGTCAAACCTGCAAAACTCGTCAAACTTCCCAACCTCGTGGATTATATGCTTTCTCAAAATATGTCCAAGCAAATGAAGATGAACATCGCAACGCTTTTGCTTTCGACGTACAACAAGTACAAAGACATACCGGCAGAAAAGAAGATTGTCATTCAATGTATGGCAAAAGTTATGAAATCCCTCATTCAAGGCTGATAGAATATCGGTTTTGACGGATTGTCAAGTAATAAGCAACGAAAAAACGGAAGCATTTTGCTTCCGTTTTTAATATTCTGTCAGATTTTTCGTTTTTTAATTATTTAATCGCTGTTTTCGATTATCTAACCGTGTATATTTTGCAATTTGCTTCTCAAAATCATTTGAGCATCTTTTTCTTGATAAACACGATAATGAGCGCGATGCAGATAAGCACGTTTATGCCGACGACAACCCAGAATCCCCACAACTTGCCCTCGAAGGGAACGCCCGTGTTCATACCCCAAAGCGCCGCTATCATAGCAGGGGTGTCGACCAAAAGTGTAAGGACGGTGAGCGTCTTCATAACGACGTTGAGGTTGTTCGAGATTATCGAAGCGTAGGTGTCCATCGTTCCGCTCAAAATGTCGCGGTAGATGTTCGACATCTCGATTGCCTGTCTGTTTTCAATCAGAACGTCGTCCCACAAATCGTCGTCTTCCTCGAAGAATTTCACAAGGCGCGGGAATTTGTCGAGCACGGCGGTGTTCGCGCGAAGGGAAGTCGAGAAGTACACGAGCGACTTTTCAAGCGAAAGCATTTCGATAAGTCCTTCGTTTTTCATCGCTTTTTCCAGTTCCGCCTGAACGCGTTGGCTTGCTCTGTCGATTTGTTTGAGGTATTGCAAATACTTCTTTGCGATGACGTATTGAAGTTGAAGCACGAAACGAGTGCGTTTGTGAATGTTGAAATCCTTGACGTAACGTCCTGCCATAAGGTCGTTGATTATGGACGTTTCGTTCAAGCAAACCGTCACTATCGTGCTGTCCGTCGTGATACAGCCGAAAGGCAGGGTGGCGTAGGTGTAGCGGTCGTCGTCTTCCTCGGTGATAGGAATGTCGGTGACTGCCATAAGTATGCCGTCCTCTTTTTCGCAGTGAGCGCGTTCTTCCGAGTCCAACGCCGCTTTGACGTAGTCTTCGGGAATCTGACACGACGAACACACCAACTCGATTTCCTTGTCGGTGGGGTTTGACATATGAATCCATTGCTCTGTAAAATCGTAGCCCTCGACGATGAGTTCGGGGTCGACTTCGATAACGGATTTGTTGACTTTTTTGTAGACTTGGATCATTTTGTCCTCCTATGGGCATAGCAATACGCGCCACGTAGAAGAACTTCAAACGTGTGCGTATTTAGCGGAGATGTTGACTACTTCGAGGGTCAGCGTCCATAAATATTGCACCTCTAAAAAGAATTGATACACAAAGTGTAACAAAAAAAAACGGCGGGCGCAACTCATTTTCAAAACTTGATTAATTTAGTTTGTTTTTTCTTGCTGAGGGTTGTTTATGCGGCGTTTTTGCTCGCCGATATTCCGCTTTAAAAGGTTAAATGTTTGACATATATCAAATAATTTAGCAATATAATAGTTTTTTCTTGCAAAG
>URTQ01000035.1 GCA_900550855.1 uncultured Eubacteriales bacterium | reverse complement strand
CTTGCTTGCCTATGCCGACTATGCCGTATCTGACTTCTTTTTTATCCATTATTTCGCCTCCGAAATCAATTTTTTAAGGTTGTTGTATTGCCAAAGGAAAACAGTTTTCCTCGAAGCGCACGCAAAATAGTTTCTTCCCATCTTCTTGTCGATGAGGCGGAACGCTTTGAAATAGTCCTTCATTGCGAACTTGACGAACGGCACAAAGTATACGAGCGGTTTCATAACGGCGTACTTAAACGTGTGCGGTTCGAGAGTCATAAATCCTTCGTAGCCGCGCGCTTTGAGTTGACCGACGATGTATTCGTAATGCCCTTCGCCCGTTCCCACAGGCACTTCGACCTTATAGGTCGAGCAATCCTTGATGTGATAATACACAACGAGGTCTTTGAGCGTATCGAAAGCCTCTGTGGGATTTACGTCGCATTGAATGTAGTTGCTTGCGTCAAAGCACAGCACGAAGTCCTCGTCGTTTATGGCGTTGTAAATTTCAAGCACTCTCGACGGCACGTCGCCGTAAATCTTCTTCTCGTTTTCGTGCATAAGTTTCACGCCGCTGCCCTTGACGATTGCGAGCAATTCTTTGAGCCTCGATATGACTTTCGCGCTGCAATCTTCGGGCTTTTTGTCGCCGTAAAAGAACGAGAAAATGCGGATATATTCGCACTTCATAAGTTGCGCTATCTTGACGAGTTCGGCAAGTTGCTTTTTCTGTTTTGCAAAGCCTTCTTCGTCGTCGATTCCGACCTTTCCTATCGGCGAGCCTATGGACGAAAACTTGATTCCCTCTTTTTTGAGAGTGGGATAAACGTCCTTTTCAAATTCCTCGAAAGTGTAATCGGCGATATTCTTTCCGTCGATGTTTCTCGGACACATATAATGTTCGCCGAGTTCGTGCAAAACCGCGATTTGTTTGGATAAACTGCCGCTTATCTCGTCATAAAACCCCGATATAGTGATTTTGCCCATATTTTTAACCTCTCGTTTTCTATTCGTTTCGATTCGCGATTTCCGATTATATTCGACAATCGCGTTTCGTTTTATTTCTTTTTATTTTCCGTTAATCTTTGCGCTTATCTTTGCACTCTGCCGCTTGCGTTGCCTCTTGCAAGAGCAAGCACTTCGTCTTTTGTGACCATATTGTAGTCGCCCTCTATCGAGTGTTTAAGGCAACTTGCCGCAACCGCAAACTCGATTGCGTCCTGCGCGCCGAAGTCGCTCAAAAGCGCGTAAATGAGTCCTGCGCCGAAACTGTCGCCGCCGCCCACTCTGTCAACGATGTGCATACGATATTTCTTGGCAAAGAACGGACGATTTGCGACGTACAGCATACCCGACCAGTTGTTGTCGCTTGCGCTAAGGCTTTCGCGCAAAGTGATTGCAACCGCCTTGAATCCGAATCTGTCCGTGAGTTGTTTTGCAACCGAAACGTAGCCTTCTTCGTCGAGTTTGCCCGAATTTATATCCGTGTTTTCCGCTTCGATTCCGAAAACGTCCTTTGCGTCTTCCTCGTTTGCTATGCACACGTCGACGTGTTTAAGCACGTCGCTCATAACAGCGCACGCTTTTTCGCTCGTCCAAAGTTTCTTGCGGAAATTGAGGTCGCAAGACACGGTGAGTCCGTTGTCCTTTGCCGCCTTGACCGCTTCGAGCGTAATTTTTGCCATATCGTCGGAAAGCGCGGGGGTTATGCCCGTAAAGTGAAACCAGTCCGCACCCGAAAAGACGTCGTCCCAGTCGAAATCGTCCTCGCTTGCCGTCGCTATCGACGAATACTTGCGGTCGTATATAACCTTGCTCGGACGCTGACTCGCGCCCTTTTCGCAATAGTATATACCCACTCTGTCGCCGCCTCTGACGATTTTCGAGGTGTCTACGCCGAACTTGCGCAAGGAATTTACCGCGCTTTGTCCTATCTCGTGCGTAGGAAGTTTGGTGACGAAACAAGCGTCGACGCCGAAATTTGCAAGCGATACGGCAACGTTTGCTTCCGCGCCGCCGAAGGTCGCTTCAAGTCTGTCGCTTTGCACGAAACGCAAATAGTTTTCGGGCGCAAGCCTCAACATAAGTTCACCGAAAGTCACAACTCGCATATCTTCACAATCTCCTTGCAATTATTGACTATATCCCCTTTCATCATAAAAGAGCCGCCGACGGCGTACACCTTGTCGAAATCGAGATATTCTTTGAGGTTTGTCAAATCAACGCCGCCCGTCGGGATAAACTTGATTTGCGGAAACGGCGCGGCAAGCGCTTTCATCGCTTTGAGTCCGCCGTACACGCCTGCGGGGAAAAACTTGACGACAGTAAGTCCGTAAGACAACGCTCGCATAATCTCGGTGGGCGTTACGCAACCGGGATAATACGGCACTTCGTTTGCGATGCAAAATTCGGCGACTTCGTCGGAAAATCCGGGCGAAACGATAAACTTTGCGCCTGCTCTCACCGCTCTTTCGGCTTGCTCTCGATTGATAACCGTACCTGCCCCGATATTCATATCGGGAAACTCGCTCGCGCCGATTTTTATCGCCTGTTCGGCGCACGCCGTGCGGAACGTGATTTCCGCGCAGTTTATGCCCCCTTCTCTCAAAGCGGACAACGTTTTTATCGTGTCGTTAAGGTCGTTTATCACGACCACGGGAATTACGCTTTTCATTTTACACCCCGCTGTATGCCGAAAAACCGCCGTCGACTGGAATAACCGTACCCGTCACGAAACCGCTCGATTTGTCGTCGGCAAGCCACAAAAGGCAGCCGATAAGGTCGCTTATTTCGCCGAATTTCTTCATAGGCGTTGCGTTGAGGATTTTGCCCGTTCTCGCAGTGGGCGTGCCGTCCTCGTTAAAGAGCAACGTTCTGTTCTGATTCGTAACGAAAAATCCCGGGGCGATTGCGTTGCAACGTATTTTGCAAGGCGCAAAATGCACCGCGAGCCATTCGGTAAAGTTGGATATGCCCGCCTTTGCCGCGCTGTACGCTGGAATCTTGGTGAGAGGTCTGAAAGCGTTCATCGACGAGATGTTGATGATGTTTCCGCCCGTGCCGACCATATCTTTTGCAAACACCTGCGTCACCAAAAACGCCGAGGTAATGTTGAGGTCGAACACGAATTTGAGTCCGCTTTCTTCGAGTGCGAAAAAGTCTTTTGCGCCTTGAAGGTCGGGGGTCATGGTTTCGTTGTCGGTGGTGGCTTTGGGATTGTTGCCGCCTGCGCCGTTGATGAGGAAATTGACTTTGCCGAACTTAAATTCGATTTCGTTTTTCGCTCTGAAAATATCCGCTTTGTCAAGGCAGTTGCACTTGACGGCGTACGCGTTTTCGCCTATTTGGTCGGCGACGTTCTTTGCCGCCTCGTAGTTGATGTCCAAGAGTGCGACTTTTGCGCCGCATTCTGCGAGCGCGCGCGCAAATTCCGAACATATAACGCCGCCTGCGCCCGTGATTGCAACGATTTTGTCACTCAAATCCACTTTGAAAGGAACACTCATTTTTTCTTCTCCTTCATATCCTTTTCTATTGCCTCGAACAGACCGCCGAGATAGCACGCGCCCATCGCTCTGTCGAAAAGACCGTAACCGGGTTTTGCGTCCTCGCCCCACACGTTTCTGCCGTGGTCGGGACGGACGTAACCGTCAAAGCCGCCCTCTACGAGAGATTTGACAATCGCGTACACGTCGACGTTGCCGCAATCGGTGCGGTGTCCGTTTTCGTAAAAATTGATTTCGCCGTCGTATTTGAGTTGGCGAAGGTGCGCGAAATATATGCGACTTGCATACTTTTTCGCCATTTTCGGAAGGTCGTTGAATCTGCCTGCGCCGAGGCTTCCCGTGCAGAAAGTTATGCCGTTGTGCATATTCGGCACGGCGGCGAACAATCTATCGTAATCTTCCTCTTTGCATATAATTCTCGGCAGTCCGAACATATCCCACGGCGGGTCGTCGGGGTGAATCGCCATATTGACGTCCGCCTCGTCGCACGCAGGCATAATCGCGTTTAGGAAGTATACGAGATTGTCGAACAACTTTTGATGAGTCATACCCTCGTATTCTTTCAAGAGCGCGTTGAGTTCGTCTTGCGAATAACTCTCGTCCCACCCGGGAAGATGCAGATTTTTTGGGTCGAGCGAAAGCAGTTTTTCGTGGTCGTACGCAAGCGACGTCGAACCGTCTTTATGCTTGGAATAAAGGTCGGTGCGAAGCCAATCGAACACGGGCATAAAGTTGTAGCATATGCACTTCACGCCCACTTTTCCGCAGTTGATTATATTTTGTTTGTACGCCTCGATGTATTTGTCGCGCGTGGGTTTGCCGAGTTTTATATCCTCGTGTACGGGCACGGATTCGATAACTTCCATTTCGAGCCCGTGTTCGTTTGAACGTTTTTTGAGTCTTTCGAGTTTTTCGACGTCCCAAACCTCGCCTACGGGCGTGTCGTACACGGCGGTAACCACGCCGCTCATACCCTGTATCTGCTTGATATAGTCAAGGGGTATCGAGTCTTTTTCGCCGTACCAGCGGAAAGTCATTTTCATAAAGCAAGCACCTCTTTAACGTTGTTGTAGGCAATATCTTTTGCAAGAGCGACCGCGCCGCTACGGTCGTATTCGCCCTTTTCCACCTTGTCCGCAATGAACGAGGAAAGTATGCGGCGATAGAAGTCGAAACGAACGTAGGAACTGAACGAACGGCTGTCGGTGAGCATACCGAGATTCGTGCCGAGAACGGCGTATTCGGACACCGTTTCGAGTTGGCGTTTTATGCCCTCAACCGTGTCGTTGAACCACCAAGCCGCACCCACTCTCACGTTTCTGAACGCGCCCGAAATTGCGCACACCGCCCTAAGACAAGCGTCGTTGAGCGGATAAAGCACGATTTGCGGAAGCGAGCCGAGTTTCGTATTCGTTTTGTCCAAAAGTTTTGCGAGTTTGTCTGTTGCAATATAATCTCTGAAAACGTCGAAGCCGCTATCTCTGCCTATCGTCGAAAATGCGGTCGAATTTATGTTTCTGAACGTGCCGAAATGAAGTTGCAAAACGATGTTTTTCTCGTAGCACTTTTCAATCAACCATTCGAGATTTTCGGTGTTTTCGAAATCGTCGAAGCCGTGGTCTGCGATTTTGCAACCTTTTGAAATGAAATAATCCAGCCTTTCGGACAATTCTTCCTTGCTTACGTTCTCTAAAAAACATCTGTCGGGACGGAAGGTCGGGCGCACTTTTACGCCGTTTACGTCGCCGTGATTTTCAAGCGCGGAAAACGGGTCGTCCGTCGTCGCGATATATTCGACTTTGAATTTTTTAAGAAGTTTGGATACGCTCAAATCTTTCAAAACGGCGTTCGCTTTTTCGTAAATCTCGCCCGCCGTGTCCTTGTTGAGCGGCGTATCTATACCGAAAATCTCTACAAGTTCCATATGCGACCAGTAGTAAAGCGGATTGCCTATGAGTTTTGGCATAATCTCTGCGTACTTGAAAAACTTTTCCTTAAACGATTTGCCGCCCGTAATATATTCCTCGTCCACGCCGCAAAGTCGCATAGCGCGCCACTTGTAGTGGTCGCCCGCAAGCCACAATTCGCCAATGTCCGAAAAACGCTTGTCCTCTCTTATCTCTTTGTCGCTCAAATGGCAATGATAATCGATGATAGGCAAATCTTTGATTTGATCGTAAATACGCTCTGCCTCTTTTGAGGAAAGCAAAAGGTTTTTATCGAAAAATCCCATAATACCACCTTTTTATATAAGTTTATTTTATCACCCAATTTTTGCATAGTAAACACCAATTTTTGCTATAAGACTTGCAAATCTTGCTGTTTTGAATTATTATCGTCGTATGAGCGGCAATTACGAAAATCAACTGATGAGCAAACCGACGTACGAAGTGCATTACAAAGTGGACAAGGATTTCAAAACCGTCCAAATGCACTCGCACGATTTTTTCGAAGTTTACTGCTTTTTGAGAGGCTCGGCAAGTTACATAATCGAGGACTGCAAGTACGCTCTGCTTTCGGGTGATATTCTGCTCATTCCGCAAGGAAAATTGCACCAACTCGACATAAAAGATTCCGCCGAAACCTACGAAAGATACGTTTTGTGGATAAACTCGAAATACATAAAAAAAATATCCAGCGAGCAAACCGACCTTTGCACCTGCTTCGAGTGCGCCCTCAAAAGCAAGTCGTTCATAATCCGAAACGGCGCGGTTTCTCAAAAAGTACGCCGACTTCTTGAAAGCATAACGCTATCAAAAGAGGACAATTTCGGCGCGGACATCGAAAACGAGGAACGCATAAAAACTCTGCTCGTCACCCTTGCGCAATTCTTTTTGCAAAACGACCAAAAGAACTTTTCATACGGCACATCCAACGCTTGCGTAAGCCGAGCAATCGACTATATATCCGAAAACATCGACAATGATTTGTCGCTCGACTCGATTGCGGACGCGCTTTTCGTCAACAAATACTATCTCTCGCACGTTTTCAAGGAAACTACCAACACTTCCCCTCACCGCTATATCCTCAAAAAGCGGCTCGTACTCGCCAAGCAACTTCTTGAAAAGGGTCAACCCGCAACCGAAGTGTACTCAAAATGCGGCTTTTCCGATTATACGCACTTTTTCCGTGCGTTCAAAAACGAATACGGCATAACGCCCAAGCAGTTCGTAAAAAGTTTGAGATAAAACGGCAAAACGCCGCATTAAACTATTGTATTGCAACCGTCGCTTTTATAAATCGCAAGCACTATTCTTATCGCTTTTGCGGCTTCGTAGGCGTCGATTTCAAACTTCTTGCCGCTTGCGACGCACTCGTAAAAGTTGCGTATCAGTTTCTCGTGTCCGTTGCCGTAGGACATCTTGCCTTGCCACTTTACGTCTTTTTCGTAGTCCATCACTTCACCGTCGATAAGCACTTTGTCGGGAAGCATTTTCAAACTGTGACCGTCGTAGCCGAAAGTTATTTCGACGGGCAAATCCGATTGCATTGCGTTGGTCGCGACGAATGTCGCCTTAAAGTCCTTACCCGAAAGAATCGCGGTTGCCGTGTCCTCGACCTCTATCACGCCTTGAAGGGATACGTTCTCGGTGCTTGCTTCGATACGTTCGGGCATACCGAAAATCCATTGCAAAAGGTCGAGAGTGTGAATGGCTTGATTTATGCACACGCCGCCCCCTTCCGTTGCCTTTTTGCCTCGCCACGCGCCCGAAGCGTAATACGCCGCGTCACGATGCCAAAGCACGAGCGCAAGCGCGGATTTTATATGTTTGTCTTTGAGATATTCCTTTGCAAAAATGCTCGAATTGTTGAATCTGTTTTGGAAGCATACGCCAAACGTAGCCTTCGATTCTTCTTGCGCCTTTTGTATGCGCTCGATGTCCTCGTAGTTTATGCAAAGCGGCTTTTCGCAAAGCACGTTTACGTCGTGTTCGAGGGCGAAAATCGACATATCGGCGTGCAGATAATGCGGCGTGCAGATATGAACGACGTCTATTCCGCCGTCCTCTATCATTCGCTTGTAATCCGTATACTTCCTTTCGACATCGAACGAAGCGAGTTTGTTTTCGTCGATATCGCAAATAGCGACGATGTTTTCGCCTTGATTTTTCACAGTGTCGTAATGCACTTTGCCTATAACGCCGAGTCCGATAATAGCACTTTTCATACTTTCACCTGCCGCCAACAAGTATAGCACCCGTTTATTTTGAGGTCAACACTCATTTTTGCGCAATATGACCCGAAATACACGTTTTTGCACCGTATGTGTGTGCTTTTTGCGGCGATTCCGCACGATATTCGTTTAATTTTTATGACTTTTCGCATATTATGCGCCAAATGCGAACGCTTTTCAAATATCATTTGCAAACGAAGCCGCAACGCCTTTACAAAGTTAAAATTTGATGTTATGATAATCTCAACTGAATAGAATACGGTTTGAAAAGTTGTTATGCTGAGTAGATTTGGACATCGGGTTCGATTCCCGAACAACCGCCATTGCTGTATTTGAAAGACACCGCAGTTTTTTATCCGCGCGTTTTTTCATAAGTCAGTAAGTCTGCCGTATTTGAGCGTCGTCAAGGCAAAAACGCGTTCCCGATTTGCCCTATACGCACGCAATGAGGGAATGCACCGAAGGTGCGTTTTTTTTGTTTGTTTAAGCCAAAAAATTTGCACGAAAAGCACTTTGACTTTTCACCTTGCCGAAAGCGTAAAACAGTTAAAACAGGCGGTTAGATTCTTGAAAAAACCAAATTCGATATATGCAAAAAGCATATTGAAAATTTGCAAAAACCAGATTCGAGATTCGTGACGTCATAATGGGATTCGAAACGAATTTCGTTTTGCAAAAAACGTATCGAGAATTTGAAAAAGGAGAATAACCTATGAAAAACAGAAACACGAAGATTTTGTGTTTGGCTCTCGTGCTTGCGCTCGTACTTACGATTGCGCTCGTCGCGTGCAACCCCAAAGACGAAACGCCAAAGGGCGACGCGCTCTGCCAAAGTTTGAAAACGTCGCTTAAAAACTACCTCGCAAGCGAAGAATTTGCAAACGCAAAAGCCGCCGCTACGACGCAAGACCGCGTGCCGCTTATGTATTCGAGATACCTCACGGGCAATATCTACACCGATAGCGACGCCGAATCGTTCAAGACGAATATGCAAAAAATCGACAGCATTATCGACGAAAGCGGCAATCTTTCGGACGAACTCTACGACAAAGACGGTTGCCCCCTCTACACCAAGTCGAGTTACGAATGGGACGGCGTCGTTTACGAAAGCAAAGTCGGCTGGCAAAGCATCGTGGACTATGCGTACAGTTGGTCGCTTATGTACAATCAATATAGGCAATATCTGTCCGCAACGAATCAAACGGACGAATCCTTCGACAAATACGTCGTCACGATCGTAAACTACCTCAAAACCGTCGATTCTTCCGACGCATACTATGGCACGGCATACGGCTACGACAAGGCAAGCAGTATCGTTCTCACGCTCGCAAACCTCGCCTACGGCCCCACCAACGCGCCCGTAAGTTACAATGCGCTTCTTTCCTACTACGATACGGACGATGAGGGCAACTTCACAAAATACGTCGGCAATCCCAACTGGATAGGCTTTACCGGCAGACCCCTCGCAAGCGGTTCGCTTATGAGAGGCGAGGAAAAATACAGCCTCGTTTACGAAAAAACTATGCAAGGCATCTACCCCTACGACGATACGAAAGCCGACGCATACTACAACTATAAAATCGACGATATGATAAACCTCGACCGCCTCTTTGACGACTACGGCAAGGAAATCGTGTCGCAATACGGCTCTATCGGCGATTCGAGATACGGCATTTTGTACGGCTACCTCAACGGAATCGATATGACCAAATACACAAAATCCGTTGACGACGGCAAGACGTATAACGTGCTTCAAAAGTGGGTCGATACCCTCGAAAAAGACTCTGACGGCAACTACGTCCTTGCAGACGGCGTGGATATGGCGGTTGCGATTTGCTACGTTTACGCCACCACGATGGGACTCAACGTTCCCCCGACGCCCGTCGGCTCTTACAGCAGCGCAACGTCCGTTCTCTCTCTCGGCTGATAAAGAATCGAATAGCAAAGAATACTAGAAAATCGAAAGCAAAGCCGAAAGTCTAAAAATAAGATAATCGGCAAAACCGAAGATTACAAACTCTCAATGAGGTGCATATGAACACACGCAAAAAAGCATTTATAATCACTTTGGCGGCGGCAACGCTACTCGTGCTTTGTCTTGCTCTTTTTGCGTGCGACAACGGCGTTTTGGGCGGCGACGAAACGTCCGACGACGCGCAATACGCCGTCGTTGACGGAAAACAACTCTACTTCACTCTCGAACTTCGCAATCCGAGTTCGGAAACAGAGATTTCGGACGGCGATTCGCGCCCGCACGCAAAAGCGGACGGCGAATTGATTGCTTCTTGGCAAATTCCCTGCTACGGCAACACCGCATACGAGTCTATCGTCAAGTTTTTCGAGGATAGGCAAGACAAGATTTCTTTCCGCCTATCGCAACGCAGATTCTATATGTTTCACGAAGCGGCGCTCGAAAACGGCGACGTTTACAACCTCGAAAACGCTTATATCAGCGCGGACGGCTCGTATTCCAAATGCGCCAACTTCCAAACTTTGTTTGGCGAGGACGAAACAGCGGGAACGCTTGACGACCTCAAAGTTTTGGTGATAGTATATCAAGGATGGTTATATTAACCTAAAAGGTGTCAAAATGAAAGGTATTTCTTTACAAAAGGCTGAACGCTTGGCAAGAACGAGCGGACTCAAAGGCTGGATTGCAATGTTCACGTTGCTCGGCATTATGTGCTACGACCAGTTTATTTTGGAAATTCCGTTTGCAAATGTCGTATTCCCTATTTTGGTGATTTGCGCCGCTTGTATGAATCCTGCAAAAAACGCGGTTATGATAATCGTTTATTCGATTATTTTCGAACTCAGTTGCATTGCGTGGTTTCCGTCCGAACTTTATAGAGTTCAATGGTGGCTTCTCACCGTCGCAATCGGCTATTCTATGCCCCTCGTTTGCTACAAGGTTTTCAACCGTAAACACGAGGATATGAGCGTGATTTCTTACGCCGCTATGGCTGCGCTTTCGGAACTGATGTATTTTTGGGTGTACGTCGTCGCGACCGTGCTTATTTGGAAATTGCCTTTCGGCGCATACTTCCTTTCCGACATTCCCTACGAACTCGGCGGCTGCCTTGCAACGTTCGTTTGCGCACTTCCCGTCGCAGCGCTTTACAAACTCTCGACGAAGGAACTCGTGCTCGGACAGCACGCAAAACGCCCCGTTCTCGCGCCGCAAATCTGAACCTTTCAAAATTACCGACTTTACAAAAACGGACTTGAAATTCAAGTCCGTTTTCCATATCCGGTCGAGCATATTTTACAATGTATCTTGCCCTACATAGCGGTTTGTCAAGCGTAACGCAAAGCGTTTCGCACGTAGTGCGCAAGCATTACGAACGAATCGTGCGGTTTATACAAACTATCCTTTGTCGGCGTGCGAATCGGCAACATATTCGGACTGAAATTCAAATCGAGCGCAGAAGTTATGGGCGGCACGATTCTCATCCTTATGGGTGTAAAAATTCTCTTGGAACACTTGGGGGTATTCGGTTAAAAACTATCAATGTGTTTCGTTTATATTTTCAATTAATTGAGCATCGTCAATGTCCTCATTGCTTTTGTTTAGCAATGAATATACTCTATCCATATCTCTATTTGACAGCATTTTATCGCCGCTATGTAAAACTGTCGGCAATTCTTCTAATCTAATAACATTTTGTAAATTTACACATTTTAATGGATTATTGACATAAACGACATACGCTTTGACTGGATACTTCTTGCCGATAATTCGCTGTACAATAATATTATGCGTAC
>URTQ01000034.1 GCA_900550855.1 uncultured Eubacteriales bacterium | reverse complement strand
TATTCTTACCGATTTGTTCGCTCTTGTATTCGTCGAACACTTTTACGTCGGTGAGGAACTTGATTTTTGCCCCTTTAACCGCGTCGACTATGTCTTGTGCCAGCACATTCTCGTCAACGACGACTGCGAGGTCGCGGTCGATATTCGGGAATTTTCCGAACGGAACGCATTTGCTCTTTTCAAGGCTTTCGCTGTTGAAAATGCCGTCAATCGAGATTTCGGCAACGTAGATTCTCGTATTGTCAACGCCGTAGTTCTTTTGAACGTCGGGATGCAATTCGCCGAGATACCCCACACTCTTGCCGTTTACGAACACTTCCGCGCTTCTGCCGGGGTGCAAGAACGGCTTGTTTGCTCTTGCGTACTTGACGCCGATATGCAACGCTCTGAACACTTGTTCGATTGCGCCTTTAAGTTCGAAATAATCCGCGCCGTCGCCGTATTCGCCTATGCAAAGTCTGCATTCTTCGTTCGGCAATTCTTCGAGCGGAAGGCTCTTTGGCAAATACTCGTTCGCAACCTCGAAAAGTCTTGCGCTCTTGTTGAAGTGGGTCGCATTGTAAACGAGGGTTTCTATCATGCTGTGCGTAAGCGTCGTGCGCATAACGCTGAGTGCCTCGCCGAGCGGATTTTTGAGTCGGATTGCATTTCTTGCCTCGTCGTTTTCGTCGAGATTCAAGAGCGTTGCGAATTTGGGCGAAGTAAACGAGTACGTCACGCTTTCCATAAGTCCGCACGCGCGCAAAGTGTCTTTCACGACGTTCACGAACTTGTTTTTGTCGGGAAGTCCGCCCTCTGCAAGTCCCGCAAACTCGAACAAAGTCGGTTTGATATGCGAATATCCGTAAACGCGGATAAATTCTTCCGCGATGTCGTTCACGCCGACGATGTCCTCTCTGTCCTCTTTTACGAGCGCGACGAGTGTTTTTCCTTCTTCTCTAACCTCGATTCCGAGTCGGGCAAGTATGGAAATAAGCGTATTTTTAGGCACTTTGCAGCCGAGAATTTCTTGAATTTTCTTGGTTGTGAACGGAATCTCTCTGAGGGATTGATAATCCACTTTCACGTCGATAAGACCGTCTACGATGTCGCCCGAGCCGCTTTGGTATACGAGAGTCAAAGCACGTTTGATTCCGTATTCCTGCGAAGCAAAATCGATGCCCTTTTCGAATCTTGCCGAACTGTCCGAGCGAAGATTGAGTGCGCGAGAGGTGCGGCGAACGTTGTCGCGGGCAAACTTTGCCGCTTCGAAAACGACTTCGTTCGTGTCGTCTTGAATACCGCTGTTTACGCCGCCCATAACGCCTGCCACCGCAACGGGTCTGTCGCTGTCGCAGATGACGAGCATACTCGGATTGAGTTTGTTTTCTTTGCCGTCGAGAGTGACGATAACTTCGCCCTCTTTTGCGTTGCGCACGACGATTTTGTCGCCCGTGAGTTCTCTCTTGTCAAACGAGTGCATCGGTTGACCGATTTCGATGAGAACGTAGTTGGTGATATCGACGATGTTGTTTATCGGACGAATACCCACCGCTCTCAATCTCGATTTAATCGTTTGCGAGGACGGGAAAATCTTGATATTCTTCACGCCTGCCGCCATATATCTGGGGCAAAGTTCTTGATTTTGCACGTCGACGCTGACCATATCGGTGACTTTTGCGCCGCAAGAGCAAACCTTATAGTCGATGACGGGTTCTCTGCAATCGGTGTTGAGCGCGACCGCGACTTCTTTTGCCATTTTGTAAATGCTGTTGCAGTCGGGACGATTTGCCGTGACGCTCACGTCAAGGATAATATCGTCGTATCCGAGTGCTTTGAGCGCGTTTTGACCGAGCGTCGTGCCCTCTGCAAAGCGAATTATGTCACCCATTTTTTGATTTTGCACGTCGTCTTCGGTTACGCCGACTTCTTCGAGACCGCAAAGCATACCTTCGCTGACAACGCCTCTGAGTTCGCCTTTTTTGATGTCGTGACCGTCTGCAAGGTGCGCGCCGTCAAGCGCGACAGCAATGGTTTCGCCGCCCTCAACGGGAACGTTGGTTACGACTTGAATGGTCTTTGAACCGATATCGATTTGAGTCACGCGCAAACGGTCGGCGTTGGGATGTTTTTCAACCTTGACGATTTTTCCGACGACGACGTTGGTCGCTTGTTTTTCTTGATAAATAATATCTTCCACTTCAAAACCGATTCCGACGAGTTTTTTTGCGAGAGTCGGGATTGAAACGTTGATGTCCACATAATCTTTAAGCCAGGAAATAGGAACTAACATATTCGCACCTCAGTTGAATTGTTTGAGAAAACGCACGTCGTTTTCGTAGAGCATTTTGATGTTTGGAATGCCGTATTTTATCATAGCGATACGGTCGATACCGAATCCGAATGCGAAGCCGCTGTAAACGCTGCTGTCTATGCCGCACATATCGAGGACGTGCGGATTGACGATACCTGCGCCGAGAATCTCGACCCAGCCCGTGCCTTTGCAGACTCTGCATCCTTTTCCGTGGCACATAGAGCAAGTGACATCAACCTCGACGGACGGCTCTGTGAACGGGAAATAGGACGGGCGAAGTCTGACTTTCGTATCTTTCGAGAAGAGTTTTTCAGCAAACGTTTGCAAGCAACCTTGCAAATCGCCCATAGTGATGTGTTTGTCGATTGCAAGTCCCTCGAATTGATTGAAAATCGGGCTGTGGGACGCGTCGTCGTCGCTTCTATATACCTTACCGGGTGAAATTATGCGGATAGGCGGCTCGCCTGCTTGCATAACGCGCGCTTGAACTGCGGAAGTTTGCGTGCGAAGCACGATGTTGTCATTGATATAGAAAGTGTCCTGCATATCGCGTGCGGGATGGTCTTTCGGCACGTTGAGAAGTTGAAAATTGTACAAATCGCTTTCGATTTCAGGACCTTCCACGACGGAAAATCCCATACCCGAGAAAATATCGATAAGTTCTCTCGTGATAAGCGTAAGAGGATGCAAAGTGCCGAGATTTTCACGATTAGACGGCAAAGTAACGTCGATTTCCTCTGCTTTGAGGCGAGCGAGTTTTTCTTGCTCTTCGACTTGTTCGGTCTTTTGATTGAGCACGGTTTCGACCGCCGAGCGCAATTCGTTGACAAGTTTGCCCATCATCGGACGTTCCTCTTTGGGTACGTTTGCCATATCTCTCATAAGCATAGAGATTTCGCCGCTTTTGCCGAGATATTTGACTCTGACGTCGTTGAGATCTTGCGACGTTTGAGCCTTCTCGATCATTTCGAGAGCGGCGTTTTTGATAGCGTCCATTTTTTCTTTCATAACAACTCCTAAATTCTTCGCACGCGATGTGCGCGCACGCTAAATATCTAAAAAATAATAACAATATAAAAATAATAAGTCAACAAAATGTGCCAAAACGGTGTCGAAACGTCGAAAAATTGTGTCAAAACGCCTTCAAAACATCAAAAAATCATTGCGAATTACAAAAAAAACAAAGAAAACGTATGGTTGTTTATCTTCCGTCGCTAACCGTAAAAAGCGCGCAGAAAACATAGTGATTTACAGCAATAAAGTAACAAATTATTTCTTTACAATAACGGTAACGTCAAGCGGTTTGTTTGCAAGTCGAATATAATTCGTTCCCTCTATCCTCGTGTTTCCGAGATAAATTCTGGTATCGTCGCCGCGCTTTATGTGCATCGTATGTTTAATTCCGTTGTTTGAAAACACGACGTCCGCGCTTTCGATATTGTCGGGCAAATGCGGCGATATGCGCAAAACGTCGCCGAGCGTGGAAATGCCGAAATTCAAATTGTTAAACTTGTATATCGGCTCAAAACTATTCTCAAAATCGACTAATTTTGAAATACTTTTGTTTTCTTTTGTGGATTTTTTATCGAAAAATACTCGCATAAAGAAATCAGAACTCAACGCCGCACCGAGCATTGCGATGTCCTTTTTGTGAGAAAGAATGCATATCGATTTGTCGAAAAAATCCGCCTTTTTCACTTTGCTATGCCCTGCCGACGCACTTTGCATATACTTTTCAACTCGAATTGCATACATAAATTCGTCGAGGTTTTCTTTCTCACTCAAATTGCTTGCAAGCGACAAGAAACCGAATTTTTGGTTTTCTGTCGCATTTGCAAAACAATCGAATTTGTCGTATATTTCAAGCGGTGTGTAATATCTCGAAAAATCGAAATTCAGCACGGATTCCGCACTGTCGCAAAGTCTCGAATACGTCATATACAATCCGTCGATAACGCCGTCCAGACTCTCTTTGTCGTTTTTTTGATAATTCGACTCAATCATACAAAGTTCCAAAAACAGTTTGGATTTTGCAAAACTCTTATATTTTTTGTTGTCGAACGCCGTTCCGTTGTCTTTAACGTACTTTTTTGCAAGATTCATCGCTTTTGCAACAGTATTCAAGTTTTCGAGAACAAAGTAAATTTTTTCGAGAATAACGTACAAAAACGCCTCTTTCATCGTCGTTATCTCGGTAAAAGTCAGCGTTTTGAGCCTGTTATGTTCGTTTACAATCGTTTTGAATCTGTCTTCGACGAAAATCCAACCCGTAGACGCAAGGCAAAATCTTGCAAGTTCCACCGCTCTCGGCTTGCCGTTTACGCTCGGATTGTCGCAAAGCGCGCTGAAATCTATTTTGCAAATCTTATCGACAACCTGCCTATCCTCACAAAAAGTCGAAAATATTCCCTTGTATTTTTTGTTTTTCAACTTGAAAAGCAGCCATTTTATGTGCCTTTTGTACTTTTTGTCCTCTATTTCGCTTCCCTTGTCCGCCGATTGAAAATCGAATACGAGAAGTTTCGACTTTTCCTCGTACTCGGCGTTTGTAAGCACGGGAAAATACACCTCTTTGGGATTCTTTTTCACAACCGTATATACGATGAAAAACACCGTCACGACCAAAACCGTCAATGCGTACGCCATACGGCGATTATTACCATATTTTGCTCGAAATAGTAATTCTAAATCAACATATTTTCAAATTTGGTTGCAAAATATCGTCGTTTGTGGTTTAATTTTAATGCGAGTTAGCCGAACGGTCGCGTGAAATACTGAGGAAAGTCCGAGCATCACAGGGCAAGAGTGCCGGGTAACTCCCGGTGAAGGCGACTTCAAGGACAGTGCAACAGAAAAAAACCGCCGCGTATGCGGTAAGGATGGAAAGGCGAGGCAAGAGCTCACCCGCAATTTGGCGACAATGCGCGATGTAAACCCCACTCGATGCAAGATCGGGAGTGCGAAATGTGGCCCGCAAACTCCCCACATCGCTTGAAACGTGCAGAAATGTACGTTGTAGATAGATGACCGTTTAAGACAGAACTCGGCTTACAGACTATCTCGCAAATGAAAAAAGAAGGCGCAAGAGCCTTCTTTTTTCTTATATCTCGTTTTGTTATTTTTACATTGTTTTATCGAAATATTAACGTTTTCGAAGAATCCAACTTCGCACCGTTCATAGCGACCGACATATCGCTTTTTAAGGTAATTTTTCAAATATAACGGTATGATTGCGGATTACTTCAAAGAATCTTTGTATCTTTGCGCGTTTGCTTTCATCTCTTTTGCGTGCGGCACAGCGTAAATCGAATAATCGTTTCCGCCGATAAGTCTTGCCACTTCGTCCGTATCGTCTTCGAGCAAATCGACGTGAGTCAACGTCTTGCCGTTTTCGGTGGACTTCGAGATGAGATAGTGATTGTCCGCCATAGAAGCGAGCGACGGCATATGCGTCACGGCAATGACCTGTCTTGCCCGCGAGATATTGCACATCTTTTCGGACACGACTTGCGAGATATTGCCCGAAATTCCGGTATCTATCTCGTCGAAAACCATAGTGCCGATGTCGTCCACGCCTGCGAGAATGTTTTTGAACGCAAGCATAAATCTTGACATTTCACCGCCCGAAATTATCTTTGCAAGCGGTTTTAGCGGTTCGCCGACGTTTGGTGAAATCATAAATTCAACGCTATCCGCGCCGTTTGCGGATATTTGATCGACGTCGTCCGTCGTGACGATTTCGACTTTGAACGTCGAACCGCCCATACCCAAATCGCAAAGTTCTTTCGTGATGTCTTTTTCGAATTTATCGGCGATTTTACCTCTTTCCTGCGAGAGTTTTTTCGCGCTTGCAAGCAACTTTTCTGCGGCAACTCGAATCTCTTTTTCGAGTTGTTCCACTCTTTCGGTTGCGTTCGAGAGCATTTGCGCTTCTTTGGTCGCTTCTTCGTAGAATTTTTGCAAGGATTCGTAACTTCCGCCGTATTTGCGCAAAATCGTACGCACGACTTCCAGTCTTTCCTCTATCTGCTCTGCCGAGCGCGAATCGAAGTCGAGTTTTTGAAGCATATCAGAAAGCGTTTCGGATATATCCGTAATTTCAACCTTGCAAGAATCCAACCTATCCGCGATAGGCACGATGTTTTCGTCGTATGAGGAAATGGTGTTCAAAAGCGAGTTTGCGTTCTTTATGGACGCGCTCACGCTTTGAGAATCGTATCCGTCCAAAAGGTTTTTCGCACCTTCGAGCGCGGATATGATTTTTTCCATATTACGAATACGCTTGCGTGCGGAAAGAAGTTCGTCTTCTTCACCCTCTTTTACGTCTGCTTTTTCGATTTCGTCAATCTGGAAGGATAAAATATCGAGTTTTCTTTCTCTTTCGTCGGCGTTTCCGAATCTCGAAAACTCTTTTTTTAGCGACGTATAATCGTCAAAATTCTTTTCGACTTCGCCCTTTACCGTCGCGATTTTCTTTTCGCCGAGTTTGTCGAGAAGTTTGATATGGTTCGTGCTTTTAAGCAGCGATTGATGCTCGTGCTGACCGTGAATATCGACGAGAAGTTCCGTCAAACTTTTAAGTGCGGACAAAGTGGAAATTCTGCCGTTTATTCTGCACTCGTTTTTGCCGTCCGCACTCATTTTTCTGCGCAAAATAAGCACGTCTTCGGCTTCGATTCCCAAATCGTCGAGGCAGTTTTGCACTGACGGCGTGAGATAATCCTCGAACACCGCCTCAACGCTTGCCTTGTCCGTACCGAAGCGAATGAGGGATTTGTCCGCGCGCTCGCCCAACACGAAATTGAGCGAGTCGATGATAATCGACTTACCTGCACCCGTTTCGCCGCTCAGAATATTCAACCCGTTTTTGAGTTCGAGTTCGAGTTTATCGATGAGCGCGATATTTTCGATTGAGAGTTGGCAAAGCATAATTCACCGCCTTCGACGAATGTCAAAAAGCAATATTTCGTGATTAATAAAGTCTGTTCGCTTCGAGCAAATCTTCCAGACGTCTGCGAATCATATCGACGTGTTCGAGGGAATCCACCGCAACGAAAATCGTGTTGTCGCCCGCAATAACGCCGAGAACTTCGTCATACGAAAGTTTGTCGATAAGTTCTGCGGCAGGACCTGCGCTTCCCGTTTCCGTTTTGAGAACGATGAGATTGCCCGTACTCTTGATGGAAACGACCGTGTTTTTGAACATACTCAAAAATTTGTCTGCGGCGCTTGCTTCTTTCGTCTGTTGCGCGGTGTATTTATAATGTCTGCCGTCGCTCGAAAGAGTTTTGATAATGCCCATTTCCTTGATGTCGCGCGACACGGTGGCTTGGGTCACCGAAAAGCCTTCGCTGCGAAGGTAATCCACAAGTTCTTCTTGCGTGTCGACGTCGTGCTTTGAAATGATGTCCAAAATTTTGAGTTGTCTGTTTGCTCTCGCCATAATATTTCACCTTATCCTCTGGGATCGACTAAACCCCATCTGTTCATTTTTTGAAGTAATTTCTTGAAGAAATTGTTATCTTTGGTTGCCAAAAACTTTACGTTTCGAGCGGATTTTTCAACGAAAACGCTCTTTTCGCCCTCGATATTCGCAACGTTCTCGCCGTCGGCACATACGATTGCCTTTTCGCCTTTTGCAAGTCGCAATTCGATTTTTGATTGCGCGTTCACGACGAGCGGACGAGAATGCAGCGAGTGCGCGCATACGGGGATTATCACGAGTGCGTCAACGTCGGGCGCAAGCACCGGACCGCCTGCCGAAAGCGAATACGCCGTAGAACCCGTCGGCGAAGATACGATTGCGCCGTCGCTGTGATAAGAATCCACAAACTTTCCGTCGACGTAAACGCCGATGTAAATCGGGCGCGAAGTCGCGCTTTTAAGAACGATTTCGTTGAGTGCTTTGTCGCAAAAGTCGTCGAATCGCACGTCGAGCGTCGCTCTTTGTTCTATTTTGCCTTCGATGATTCCGTTTGCAATTTCACTCGCCGAAGAATCTTTTTCAAACTGGGTCAAAAATCCGAGATTTCCGATATTTACGCCAGTCACGACGACGTCTTCTCTTATGTTTTTCACCGCTTCGAGAACAGTGCCGTCCCCGCCGAAAACAATAAGATTATTGCAGTCGGACGGAATGTTTTTTCCGTCCTCGACTTCGAATACGTCAAATCTGTCGTCGGCTTTTAGCGAAGCGACGATATCGTTCATTTCCTTTGAATATTCGGCTTTTGTGAAAATTGCGATTTTCGTTTTCATAATCAAGAGGCATTATACAACATCGAAACTTTTTATTCAAGTATAAAACGAAGTTTTATTGAATAATTGCATATTTTCGGCGAGTTTATGCAAAGTACGTTTTTTAGGCGATTCGCAACTTTGCCTCTATCGATTGACATATCCGCTCTTTTTTGTATAATTGAGGTATGTTTAGTTTGCTTTTATCCATATCCGAATTTGCAACGAAACTTGTTGCCGGACTGTCCGGCACGATTTTTGCATTGCTGATTTTAGGACTGGTTATCGGCGCAAAAAATCGCGTTCCGAAGAACATAAATCCCGACGAACTCAAACGCAAGGCAAAGGACCAACCCGAAACCGAAAACGCGGACAAGAAAGGCAAGAAATCCAAATCCGATAAATCCACAAATAAAGCGGAAATCGACGAAAATAAACAAAATAACGCCGACACGGCGAACACAAACGACGGCAAAAACGATACTGCCGAAAATACAACCGAAGCAAAGTAATCGTGCGGCAACAAACAAAACGTAGTCGTATCTAATCAAAAATAATCAAAAAGTAATAGCTAATCGAAAAGCAACATAAAAAATGACGTCTTAAACGGACGTCATTATTTTTTCATATAGAGCAAATATTCGATGTTTTTGTTCTCGTAGCGTATGGGCGAAGTGGACAAATTCAGTATTGTAAAGCCTACGTTTTCGGCGTATTTTCTGACGTTTTCCACCGCTCTTTTGCGTAGTTTTTCATCGGTCACGATACCGCTTTTATTGAGTGCGGATTTGTCGAGTTCGAATTGCGGTTTGATAAGCACGACCGCCTCGCCGTCCGTTTTGAGCAAATCGAACATAGATTGCAAAACGTAGGTCAACGATATAAAACTTACGTCGCTGCAAAGAAAATCGACTTTTTCGAGGTCGCTCGGCAATTCCCTTGCGTTCGCTTTCAAAAATTCGACTTTGCCCGATTCGAGAAGCCTAACGTCGAGCGCACAGTCGGCAACGTCCACTGCAAGCACGCGCTTTGCGCCGTGACGAAGCAGACAATCGGTAAATCCGCCGTTCGAGCAACCTATATCCGCGCAGTATTTTCCCTCGACGTTAAGGTTGAAGTCGCAAAACGCCTTTTCGAGTTTATACGCACCTTGCGAAGCGTAATTCTCGTCGTTTGCGATTTGCACGTCGTCGCTATCCGTCACGTCGGTTGAGGATTTTGAAACGGTTTTACCGTTTAGAGTCACCCTGCCCGTTTTTATCAGATTCTCGGCATAAGTGCGCGATTTGAGATTGAATTTTTCTTGAATATACTTGTCTATTCTCATAAAATTCAATCCTTGTTCGATTTGTCTGATTGCTCGATTGCGTGTTTTTTCTCTTGTTGTTTTGCGATTTTTGCTTTCTTTCTTATCTTTCTCTCGTCCTTATTGAATACGGCAAGAACGCGCGCCACGAACATAACGAAATCGCGCGAATTGTCGATTGCGATTTTTTTCATAAACGCTTTGCCGCCGATTGTCATAGCCGACACTATTGCGGAAACGACGATGGAAAGCACGATTTGCCACGTTTCGTTCAGTGAAACGGTGATTTTGACAACCAACGCCGCCGAGCAAGCACCCGAAATAATGCTGAATATGTCGCCGACAATATCGTTGCAAACGCTTGACACGGTGTCGCTGTTTTTGGTGAGCCAAAGTGCCGTTTTTGCGCCGTACACCTTTCTCGAAGCCATCGATATTATGGGCGTAGTGTCGCAAGAGGTCACCGCAACGCCGATTGCGTCGAACAAAATACCCGACAAAATGAGGAACGCAAGCAAAATTATGACGACCACGAGTTGTTCGGCATTCGACACGATTTCGCTCAAATACGAGAAAAACGCCGACAAAACGAGGGAAATTATCGTTGCTTTTATCCACCAAATATTGCGTTTTTTCTTTGGGACTTTTTTCTTTTTATCTTCCTTTACCGCGTCTTTTTTGTCCGATTTGTCGCTGTGTTTGTCACCTGCGACGTCGTGTTTTTGACTTGTTGACGTTGCGACGGCTTTGTCGATATTCTTGCTTTTTTGAGAATCCGAAACCGCATTGACGTTTTTGTCAACGCTTTGATTTTGAATATCTAACTGAGTGTTTTGAGAATTAATTAAATTGTCAGCGCCGTCGGAAACGTTGCCCGACGGTGCGTCGCTTTGAGATTTATTATCGCTATGAGCCTGCATATGCACCTCAAAAAAAATTCTATGTAATGGTGGCAACGTCTCGGGTAAACCTTGCGCCATAGGTTCGGTAGGTTTTCCCTGACTCAAAACTCGTCGTCGCCGTCCGAGAAGTTTCCTATCATATGAGTCATCTCAACGAGAAACCGAATCGCCACTTAGAGCACACTATAATCCCCGAGTCGCCTCGCAAGAACAGTCTAGAAGATTTCCTTGACAGATTCCGCCCGCCCTTATCTTTTTTTGCAAAGAGGATTTCACAAGGCGATCGCCCATCGTTGTTGCGCAACGCCGACGAGCGTGGTTCCTTGATCCCTCCAAATCACTCAAAGCAGGCTACACTGTACACAGCGCAGTTGCACCGCATATCAGGTTTAACCCCGGTCAGTAGACGATTTTGCGCGACTACCGAGTCGGGTCTCCACGGAAATTGGGTCGGGTTTCGTATGCCGTTACAAGCCGCCCAAAGTCCTTAACTCCCAGCAACAGCCCCGATTTGGGCAAAAGAAGCCATCACCAGAAACTTCATCGATATGCCCTTTAGTGGATTTTTAGCCCCACCCTCATAATAGAAAGCATTACTAGAATAATGCACCATCAATTGTTATTATATCATATTCTTTTTTTAGTTTCAAGTGAATTTTCTGTGAAATTTATCACAACAAATAATATTTTCCTT
>URTQ01000033.1 GCA_900550855.1 uncultured Eubacteriales bacterium | reverse complement strand
TAGCCATTCAAAATCCCTTGTTATCAAGGGATTTTTTCATAAAGCACCAAACGGATTCTCTACCTTTCGCTGACCACGAGCAAAGAGAGCGGCAAGCGCGCGGCATTTGCCGAAATCGTGCGAAGAGGACATAGCAAAAAAATAGACACAAAGTGTCGTGCGCATAGCGCACAGGCGCAACGCGCCGTTTGTTTAACGTAGACGCGATTGGCGCAATGCGCAACAATCGCTATTACGCTCACTTCGTTCACTACAAGTCCGCCTGGGTGTACCATGAAAAAGGCAAGTCAAGTCGACTTGCCTTTTTCAGTTAAATCCGACCGTGTCGGGTGAAATCTCACTGCGTGATGTGAAATCTCTACGAGATGAAATCTGCTACGCAGGTGAAAAGGAAAAGCACTTCCGAATTTTCGGAAGTGCTTTTGATTTTTGTTTCGTGACACAAGGTCAAGTGAGATTAAAGCGAGAATCCTTCACAAGTATAAACCGTTCCGACTTCCAAGCTGTATTCGCTTGAAAGGTTTGTGTTAAGACCGGGGCACGCTTTAACGGTAAGAGTATTTCCTGATACTGTAAACGTAATGGTCTTTCCGACATTACCCATATTGCCACCGTGTGCAGTTACTGTAACCGTAAGTTCGTTTCCTGAAAGCACACCGTTTGCAAAGTCTACATAGAAATATCCGAAATTGCCAATCACAATACGTCCCGCAATATCGACGCTGTCATTAAATTGGATGTATTTTGCAGCATTGTTATTCAAAAGGAATTTGTAATTTGCAAACACGCTCTTGCCAAGCAACACTTTATTCTCGACATCGAGTCCGTAAACGGTTGACGTCTCGCCGTCGTAAATGGTGATGTTTGTTCCGTTTACAACGTAGGTCTTGCTTGTGCCGGTGACATTGCCGTAACCGTCAAGTGCCAAAGTGCTTGCGTCGGGAAGCGTGTAAGTTCCATCATAACCGTCAAGCGTCTTGGTGTAAGTGCCTTCGCCGAGAGTGACAACTCTCATTGCGTTGTTCACAACAAACGTAACCTTGTCGCCGTCAAGCGTGTAAGAACCCGTTGCTTCGCCGACGGTGATCGTTCCAAAACCGTCGAGTGCGATTTCGCCGTATGCTTCCGTGTTGTTGTAAGAGCCGGACTTGCCATCGTTGAGAAGCACCGACTTGTTGACAACTTTTGCGTAGATGCTGTTATCCGTGTCGTAAACCGTTACGTCTGTATCTTTGATGTTTTTGACGTCGACATCCGTGCCGAACGAACCGACTTCGACAACCTTGTTGTCATACAAGAACGCATATTTTACAGAACTGTCGGTATAAGTTATCTTGAGATAACCGAGATAGCCGCCGTTTCCGTTCTTGCATCCGGAATAATCAACACTTGAAACAAGGTCGATATTGAACGCAAGGTAGGTATCGTCGCCAACGCCTGTAGCTTTTGAAGAACCAAATGCACGCCATACGACGCCGAGTGTAGCGTTAACGTAGTGATAACTCTTTCCGCCGCCAAGCACCATAGCGCCTTCCGTCATATTCGCTTGTTCGTCTGTAAGAGTTCCCGCCGTAATACCGTTGCCGGTGTAACTGCCGTTGGTGTTTATCGTAAGCAACGACGTGTTGAGATCTTTATTTGCTTTTGTACCAGTTGTGGTTGAACCGTAGAAGTTCCAACCTTTGTAAGTTCCAACCGCCTTTGGCGCATTAACCCACTTTGCATAGTAAGTCACAGACACGCTTTCAAGTTTAGTAGATGTGGTCGCTTGGTCGCCAAACGAACCGTCTTCGTTCTTCAAGAACCAACCTGCAAACGCTTTGCCTTCGTATTTTACGGCATCGAGGACTGTCGGAAGTGTGCCGACTGTGTCACCGACGTACTTGCCCTCAATCGAAGTGCTGGCATTGCCGCTACCATCCGTATATCCGTTGAAATCGAACGTGAGGACTACCGCTGCGTCGTATTTTGCATAGAACGTAACGTTGTCCGTAGGCGTTACGGTTGTCTTTGCAGAGCCGCTATATGCTTCGTTGTCAAACCAGCCGCGGAACTTGAATCCATCAACCGCAAGGTCATCGCCTGCATAAAGCGTTGTGCTTACGTTTCTGAACACGCTTACAGATTCAACCGCCACTTTACCGTTGACGTAAGTGATGGTGACTCTATTCTCTGCCATCGTATAAGTATGGTCGTCCTTGTTGATGCTGAGCGTGTATGTTGCTTTCTTGTCGGTAGTCGTTACGTCGAAGCCGTAACCAGCGTCGTTTGCCGCCGCTTTGTATGTGCCGGTGATTGCAGTGCCGTTGAACGTACCAGTTACAGTACCTGCACCGTTGAGTCTTACGGAATCTGAACCGCTTGCGTAAGTGCCTTCGTTGCCGTCAGTCACAACAAAGTTGTTGCTGCTGCTCTTTGCAAACTTCAATGTCTGTTCGCCCGCAACAATAGTGATTATATCCGCTTTGCTCTTAACATCCGAAAGCGCCGTGACAGCCGCATCTTTCGAATCGACCGCAGACCACGTTACACCGTAGTATACAGCAGTGTCATTGAGGAACACATTTGTTTCGTTTCCGTCAACCGTGAAAGTTATCAATCTGGTCTTGTTGCTATTCCAAGAAACAAGATTGCTTGCAGACGTGCTTACACTATCTGCTTGGAAGAAGAAATACGTATCAGAACCAAATGCCGAGGACGAATTGTAACTTACTACAATCATCTTGTGCTCTGCATCAAAGTACGCATAACTTGAACCAAATTTAAAGAATCCTGTTTCAGCGTTATAACCTGTAACCGATCCCGACTTAGCACCTGTTGCATTTCCGAACACGTCGATTGTAAGAGTCTTATTTGCTTGGCAAATACTATCGCTATAAATCTCATAACCGACATATGTACCCATCAACGCATTCGGCTCAATCCACTTTGCGTAAACCGTCGTGTTTTGAGTAAGAACGGTGTCTTTGACAAATTCCTCGCCGTAGTCGCCTGTTTCGCTACCGTCTTTGGTGAACCAACCCGCAAACGCTTTCGTACCGAACATGAAGTCAACTGCTTTGAGGGTTGTCACTGTATCGTTTGCATAGTAGTTTTCAACGACGTCGGCAGTTGTTCCGTCGAGATACTTGTAGGTGAGCGTGACTGCTTCGTCCCATTTTGCATAGAACGTTACGTCTGCGCTTGCAACGAACGTTGCCGGGGCTTCCGTCGTCAATGCCGCGTCGGTGTACCAGCCGCGGAACACGAATCCGTCTGCCGTCGGAACGTCTGTCAAAAGCGTTTGATTGCTGTATTTGCCGACTTGTGCGGAACTGTTCGTACCGTGTCCGTTATAGTCGTAGGAAACGGTCACTTTGGGTTCTGTCACGGTGTAAGTCTTTGCAGTAATGTCAAGAGTGAACTCTTTGTATACGCCTTCGATCATTGCACCGATAACGTTATCGTTCACCACTGAGAACGAATACTTGTTTTCGCCGATTGAGATTATGCTGCCTGCGCTGAGTGCGATTTCGTCTTCGCCGTTCTTATAAGTGCCTGCATTCTCAAAGAGCGAATTTTGCGCAACAACGGGAATGCCGTTGATTTTGAGGTTTTCTACAAACGCTCTGTCTTCTTCGCCGTTGCTGCCATCGCCGCTACTGTCTTTGCTGTACTCAATCGAAATCTCTTCGCCTTCCGCGTCGAGTATACAGACAAGGTGTTTTGCATTTTCTTTTGTGATGTCTGCACCTTTTGTGATAATCGACTTTCTTGCGCCTGTTGAGTCGTAATACCAAATGGTCAAGTAGTCATAGCCTTGTTCGCCGGTTACCCAGTAGTCAAACTCGATAACTGCAACGCCGCTTGTCCATTGAATTTGCATCTTTGAATAAGTATGGCTACCCGAAGCACACGTCGCATGCCAGTTCGTACTTCTCCAACTGTTGCTTTCTGCAACGTATTCCCAAGCATAAGTATCTTGTTCAACAAAAGATACGTTGCCTGCCCATTCCCACGTTGCGAATATCACGAGGTTTGCGCCTACCACATTGACAACATCTTCGTCTTGGATGTCTTCGTCGCTCTCGTCAAGAGTTCCGTTGCCGTTGTCAAGCTTCCAGCCTACAAACGTATATCCGTCTTTGAATGTCGTGTTATAAGCATAGTTCGGAAGTGCGCTCACATATGTGTCGCCATAGCCGATAGCCTTTGTACCATATGCCGCTTCGTCTTCTGCAAGCAAGCCTTTCACGGTGAGTTGGCTCGAATTTGTCCAAGACGCTTCAAACGTATATATTTCTGTTGCAACAGTCGCCTTGTACGTCAATGTCTCTGTGCCTTCTGCACCTTCGACTTTCCAGCCTTTGAACAAATAACCTGTTTTTTCTGCCGGTGTCGGAAGTGTTGTCGTGACGTTTATAAACACTTCTTGGTCTTGAATTTCCTCATCAGTGCCTTTGAACATAAACGTTGCGGTGGGTTTGGTCACGCTGATTGTGCCGTTTGCAATAACGAACGTGTAATATTCGGTTGCCGCTTCGACGCTTTCACCAACGTAGAGTTCGTAGTACTCTTTGTCTGCTTCTTTGAAGTAAACGCCCGCTTTGCCGTCGATGGTTGCGCCGCCGACGCCGTTAAGCACGACTGCGTTGTAGGTCGAATCGGGGTAAGAACCTTCGAGTCCGTCAGTCACTTGCAATGCGCCGCTTGCGTTTCTTGCAAACGTTTGAACCTTGTTGTTTTGTGCGTCGACTGCTTTGACGTAGTTTGCCGTCGCGCAATCCGCACCCTTGATTTCGTTGCCTTCCGCGTCAAAGTATTTTGCGCCGAAGTAAACGGTTTCATCGTACACGAAGAAGTTGAATCCGTGCTTAATTTCATACGCACATTCTGCCGCATAAGAAATCGCCATAGAATCCGTCCAAACAGCACCGTTTACGTCTGCCGCTTTGATGCTGTAAGTGCTCGGAATCATAAAGTACACGCTGTCGTATACACTATTCTTTGTTAAAACGACGATACCCGTAGAAAGGTCGATATAACCTCTTTCATTGTGCACTGTGCCGCTGTCATCTCTCGTGAACGTAACCGCACCGGTGTTTTTGTCTTCGATTCTAATTGTGCAATCGCCTTTGAGCGGTGAATAGTCGCCTACACCGCTGCCGTTTTCGTCAAACGTTACACTTGCCGTGAATGAATTGACTTTGACAAGAGACGTTTCACCGTTTTGAGACAATTCGAACGCATAGTAAGTCACGCCCTCGTAAGGTGCGGTGAGTTTTGCAAAGTTGATTCTGAACGTAGTGTTCGTCTTCTTATATGTGTATTCGACGTAGCCGCCTTCGTTGTAGTCGGCTTCTTTCACGTCACCTTTGGTGAAGAAATCGGATTCGACGTAGTTTCCGTCAAAAGCGTCATCTTTCTTGGTGCGTCCGCAATCGCTGCAAACGGAAACCGCATATACGCTGTGCCAACCTTGCGTGCCGGAAGAAAGGACGTATTCCACGGTATCACCGAAGTGGTGTTCTTCGAGGTTCTCGGTGTCGTATGCGCCGCAACGAGAGCATCTGTAAATATGGTGTTCGCTTCCGTCTTCTGCGGTATCCCAGTCTTCACCGATATTTTCGTAAGGAACGCATCCGCCTTCGTGGTCGTGTCCGAGTTTTGCGATAGTCTTGTTGTAGACGTGTCCGCAGCCTTCTCTCGTGCAGGTTGCCGTAACAGCACCGTCTTCCGTGCAGGTCGCGTCGGTCACTTGGAAGTTGTCGTAGTTGTGTCCGAGTGCGCCGCCGTAAGTGAACGTATGATTGCTCTTTGCGCCGCAAACGCAACTATAATAGTATTTTGCGGGCGAATCGCAAGTTGCCGCTTGTGCAAGATACGCAGTCGTTGTAACTTGTTGATTGTACGCGCAGTCTTTGGTTTCTTCGTGGTCGTCGGAAACGCATTTGTGAGTGTGCGTGCCGTTGCCGTTAGATTCCCAAGCGCCGTAAACGTGTTGTTGAACTTCGGTGACGATGGTCACAGTGCCGTATTCGGACGTGTAAGTGACTTTGCCGGGTTCGAAGTGCGTTGCGCTGTTCTCGCCTCTCGTCCAGATCGAGTTGCTCAATGCGGGGATCGTAACTTGCTCGAAGAAACCGCAAGAGCAGTATCTCTTTGCAACGCCCGTATTTTCTTCGGTGGGATCGGTCGTGATTTCCCAGCTGCCGAACGTGTGCGTGCCTTGATCCGAAGTCTTGATTATCGTGCCGTAAACGGACGTGTAAACCTTAACGCCGCCTTGCGTGTGCGAGGACTCTTGATTTACGCTGACCGTCCAAACGCTCGTATCCGTGAGTTTTGCAACGGGTTGAGTTTGTTCGTCACCGCAGGAGCAGACTCTCTTTGCAACGCCTGCCGCCGTTTCGGTGGGTTCGGTTGCAAATGTCCATGCGCCGTATGTATGACCCGCTTTTGCAGTCGTAACGGTCACTTTGCCGTATTCGGAAGTGTATTCCACGATTCCGTCTTCGGTGTGAGATTGCGCTTGTTTTTCTTTCTTCGTCCAAACGCTCGTATCCGTCAACACTGCAAGCGCAACTTCTTCGTAACTTCCGCAAACGCAGACTCTGATCGCCTTGCCCGCTTCGGTTGCGGTCGGCTCGGTCGTAATCGTCCACGCACCGTATGCGTGTTCGCCTTTTGCGACTTCAACGGTCACAGTGCCGTATGCGGACTCGTATACTTTGTAGCCTTTGCTTGTGTGAGTTGCGTCTTGGCTCGTCTTCACCGACCAAACGGACGCGTCGCTGAGTTTAGCAACCGTAGCGGTTTCAACGTCGCCGCAAGAGCAAACTCTCGTTGCCGTACCTGCGTCGGTTTCCGTCGGGGCTGTTGCGATGGTCCACGCGCCGTAAGTGTGCGTGTGCTCTGGTTGAGAGTTATCGCAAGCGACGAAAAGAACCGCAAGCATTGCAACGATTGCAATTACAAACAATACTTTGTTTCGCTTCATTGTCGTTCTCCTTTTTTGTTATGCCAAATAAGTTTTGATACATTTTTGCTCGCCACGTCGAACGTTCCGTTCGGGCGATTTTGTCTTGAAAAAGCCGCTTTTTCGGGCCTTGCGTTACGCTCTTGACACTACAATGTGCGCACCGTTTATAAACGTGCGCACATCAAAGCGTAATAAATATTCGTTTTTGCTCTGCAAAATGCATATTTATTCAAACATTTATGCATATTTTGCGTATAAATCTTATTTTTAATAATATTTTAATCTTCAATCCTCTATTTGTCAATTTTTATTCAATAGAAAATTTCGTATTTGTTGCAAAAAATCCTTGTTCGCTTTCGCTCGAAAGATTCGTGCTCGTGCAGACCATCTCGTCGGTGACCGAAACGTCGGAAATTTCAAACGTAAACTCTGCCGAACCGACCTTTACCGTGACGGTCGTTCCGTTCACGGAATACGTTCCCGAAACGCCGTCTTTTGAAGCGAACGAGGGATTGTATTGGTCGCTGCAAGCGTCGTCGCCGCTGTCGTGGTCGCTCGATACGGAAGTCACGATAACTCGTCCGTTTTCGCCGAACGCGAACGTCGTCACCGCCTTGTAGAGTTGCATTTGACTCTCTGCATTCGGGCAAGAGAACGAATAACTTGCGGTGTAGGATTTGCCTGCAAGCAACGTTTCGTCAAGCACGATATTGCTCGGCGCATACGTCATATCCGCAAGGTTTACGTCGATAACGAACATATCGTCGCCTATCTTTGCGAGGACAGAGCCGTTTGCGTTGACTTTGTACGTTCCTTTTGCGCCGCCCTTTTCGATATTGCCGAATCCGTCGATTTTGACGGCGTCTTCGCCCGTGCGAGTGTACTCGCCTCTATACGAGTCGCTCACGAGCAAACCGTCGACCGTATTGCCCCACGCCGCGATTTTCACGACGTAAGACTTCTTGGACGATTCGAAACTCAAAACCGCGCCGTTATTCGTGCCTATACCCTCGATTGTGGTTATTTCGTCGAGGATTTCGACGGGCGAAGCGAGCGAAGTCGCAAACAAGTACGTCACGCCGGAATTGTACGAGATTCTGCGAAGCACTGCGCCCGTTCCTGCCGCCACGCTGCTCGTGCCGAGCGTGAAGTAGTCGGTGAACGTCATTGCGCCCGAGCCGCGAACAATCAACAAGCCGTCGGCAATCTTTTCGCCCGTGAGAACGACGGACGAACCGCCCAAAGTGACTTTGGAATAGAATCCGTTGCCGCTTATGTTGACGAAGCCTTGATATTTGTCCGTATTGCGCGTGAGCGTGAGCATTCTGTTTGCGTCGATTTCGAGTTGCATACCCGTATCGATAAGGCCTTTGCCGTAGTTTGCCACGAACTCGTTTTGCGAATCGATAGGACCGATGATTTGAATCGCGTAGTAGGACGTGAGGCTTTCTTGTCCGAAGTTCATCGTGACGGAAATCTGATAGAAGCCTGCCGTGCTGTATCTTATCGCACTGAGGTTGACGCACGCTTTCTTTGCCGTATCGTCGAGTTCGCCGTCCTTCGTCACGACGTGAATTGCCGCGAGAATGGTGGGCTGAACCTTTGCCTGATTGCCTTTTACGAATCTCGTTTGGTCGAGAGTGACCATTGCGCCGCTCGTAACGTGGCTGTTTACGAAGTCAACGCCCTGCAACTCGTCGCTGTCTATTTGCTTTACGGTGAGGATATTTCCGAACGTTGCAAGATAGAACGTCGCTTTTTCGCCGTATGCGAAGTCGTAGGGTGCGTCGATGAAGTTGACGACGATTTCGTTTGCGTTCTGCGAATACGAAAGTTTGACTTCGAGATAACTGTTCGGATTCATTTTCGCAACGCCCGTGCCGTAGCCGTCGAGGAACAGAATCTTTCCGTCGTAGACGTACGCGCCGACGAGAGCGTCTCTTTCGAGAATCTCGAACGTGCCGTTTTCCACGTCGAGTTTTATCTTGTACGAATAGAAGTTATCCTGATACGCGTACACGGTCAAAGTGTCGGTGTCGTAGTTTACGCCACCGTTCTTCATATTTGCGAAGTCGCCCTTCGTCACGTTGAACAGAACGGTTGAATCAACTTTGAGCGTAAACGCTTCTTTCGAATCCGCCGTCAATCTCGCGTCCTGACCGTCCACCGTACCTTTGAACGTCATACCTGCGTATTTGGTCGTGTTTGCGGTATCTCTGTCTACTTTTGCCGTAACGGAAGTAGACATCGTGAAGTTGTATTCTTTGCCGTCGAACGTCAACGTCGAGGAAACGTTTGCGGCGGGCGTGAATCCTTCGGGATAAGTCGCCTCGCCCCAACTGACGTTATACACGGTGTCGACTGCGTTTTTCGTGACGAGTTTGACGTAGAGGGCAAACCAACTCTTTTGCTCGGTGTCCTTGCGCTGAATCTCGAACGTATCGAAAGAATAAGACGTATAGGTGTTGGAAAGGACGTAATCCTTTCCGTAGTTCACCACCACTCTCTTATTCAAATTCCAGATTGCGCTGTTGAAGTACACGAGCGGACGACGCGAATCGGTAAATGACATTCTGTTGTCGTTGTCGGGGTCGAGAACGACGATGCCGTCGCTTATGTACATAGTGTACTTCGTCGTGCCTATCGACACGATCAAGGTTGATTGATCGATACCGCCCGTGAGGGACGCTTGTCTGCCGTCGACGGTTATGCTTCCGTCGCGAGCAATTTTCATATCTTTAAGCGGCGTAACGGGCACGACTTCTTCGTAGTCGTCGCCGTCGCCGTAATCGCCGTATCCGTCGTCGTCTTCCCACGAATCCGAACCCGACGAACTTGTCGCCGCAGGTATCGTGGTCATATTCGTTTTGTACGTTCCTACGATGTCGTCGGAAAGCACCACGACGGTTGCGACCGCTTGCAAACCGAGATAATCGATTTTGACGGTATACACACCGGGCGTAAATGTATCGACCTTGCCTTCGAGCATATCCGCCGTGGGTTGAACGTAATCCGTGCCGTCCTTAATCTCGAACAAATCGCGAGTGTAGACCGTATCGCCGCCGAAAACGACTTTGCCTTTCGGCTCGACGGACACGTTTGACTTGATTCGAACCGTGAACTCTACTTCCACGGGGTCGCTGTCCACGCCTTCGACGTAAACTGCGATTCTGACGTGTTGCACGCCAACCGCGTCAAAGTCTACGGGGTCGGAAAGCAGTTTTGCCCAAACGGTCAAATCGTCCTCTTTTGCAATCTCTTTGTCCGCTATCAACGCTCTGCGAATACCGTTGATTCTTGCGTTGACGTTTTTGAAAACGTTGTAAGAAGTCGTGCCTTTTGCAAGCAAAACTTCGTCCTCTACGACGGAAAGTTGATATGTGTTCTCTTTCACGACGTAGTGGATTGTCTGAGTGACGGCAGTTGCCGCCGCCGAATCGAATTTATACGGAATTTTCACTTCGACGGAATACGAACCCACCGTGTCGAAATCGACGTTCGTCGTGTCCATATGGTATGCCGAGCCGTTTCCGTAAGTCACAAACGAGAACTTCAAGCCGTTTACTATGACCGAAACGTCGTTTGCGAAATCGTATTCGTTTTTATTCGTGCCCTTTTTGACGATTATCGTGTCGCCTTTGGGCATATTGATGACAACGCCGCGTTTGACCTCGACGGTCGCGGTTGCGGTTTGTCCTTTGTAGGTGAGCGTAATCTCGTTGACGCCTATCGACGAATAGTCGATACTGCCCGAAATCATTTCAATAGTCACGGGAACGTTGACGTCTCCGTCCTTGATTGTGAACAGGCTCGTCAAATCGATAAATCCGCCGTTTGGATAAGTCACGATGTTAGACGCGGTCAAAACGACCGTCTTGGGTGCGACAATCTTCACTTTCGCCACCGATTCTTCGGAATCTTCCATATAGGAATAGGAAAGTTTGACGCCGTACTCGTTGCCTTCCTCGACGTTTTGCAAAGCGGACAAATCGAGCATATCTTCCGTAATACGCACCACTTCGCCGTCGAGATACAGCGAGAACAGCGACGTAAAGTCGAAAGACGCGAGTTGCGCTTTTTCAAGTTGCAAAACCTTGTAGGAATTGACGATTTCGATGAGGTGCGCCTCTTTGACGTGAACTTTGAGCGTTTTGGTGATATTGTGGAAGGTTACGCTGACCGTATAGTCGCCGACGTCACGTTTGACGTTGTTTGCAACCATATCGGAAGTTATTTCAACCGCCTCGTCGTCTTCGGTCACGCTGAAAAGCGCGAGAAAGTCGAAGTTCTCGTCGATTTGCAACTGCGTGACAATGATTTCTTCCTGCGCAAGTTCGACGGCGTACTTGGTTGCCTGTATGGACACGTTGCAAGTTGCGCTTTTGTCCTTATAGGTGCAAGTGACGTAGCCGTCTTCTTCCGAATTTTGCGGAAGGTGGCTCAAATCGAGGTATGCGGACTGAATCATAATTTGCTGTCCGTCAATCGTAATCACGAAAAGCGACGTAAAGTCAAAATCCGCGAACACTTTTTCGTGGATAGTCACGCTGGACTGCTTTGCGGCTACGCTGATAACCTCTGGTTCGGGTTGCGGCGGTTGCGGCTGCGGCGGATCAGGTGGGGTCGGGGTATCACCCCCGCC
>URTQ01000032.1 GCA_900550855.1 uncultured Eubacteriales bacterium | reverse complement strand
AGAGGCACTCGGACGGCAACCCTAATTTACTAATCGTAAATGAGTTGTCGGACGAGTGCCTCTGACAAAGTTAGATGCGATTTAGCACAGTTTTATCCTAATACTTTGACGGCGTCGGTAATAGTCTTTTCCAACGCTTCCCTTCCGTACTTGTCCACTTCGGCTTTGTTCTTCTCGCCGTGAGTAAGACAGCCTGCGCCGCCGATACAGCCGCCGAGGCAAGCCATACCTTCGATAAAGTTGGCGTCGGAAAGGTTTTTGCTCTTTTTGAGAAGGGCGATACGACATTCGTCGATACCGTCGCAAGAGCAAGGTTTAAGGTCGAAATCGATGTTCTGCTCTTTGAGAGATTGCTTCAAGGAATCGCTTAAACCGCCGCATCTTGCAAAGATTCTTCCAAAGTAGGACGCGTTGTCGAGAACGCCTTCTTCAAGGGTTGTGATGTCCATATCTCTGCTGTCGAACAAGGCTTGCAATTCCTCGAAAGTGAGGACGGAATCGACGTAGGGTTTGACTTTTTCGTCGAGAATTTCCGCTTTCTTTGCGGTGCAAGGACCGATAAACACGACTTTTGCGCCCGGCGTGGTGTCCTTGATGTACTTGGAAATCATAGCCATAGGCGAAAGGTTGTGCGAGATATGTTCGACCATATTCGGGAAGTTCTTTTTGATGTAGGACACGAACGCGGGACAGCACGAACTTGTCAAGAAGCCTTTTTCGGCGAGTTCTCTCGCTTCGGAAAGCAAAACCATATCCGCGCCGAGCGCCGCTTCGACGACCGTGTAGAATCCGAGTTCTTTAAGACCCGTGATGACCTGACCGAGTTTGGCGTAGGTGAACTGACTGGAAATAGAGGGCGCGACGACGGCGTAAAGTTTGTACTTCGTGTTGTTTTCGCTCTTTTTCACAAGGTCGATTACGTCGAGAATGTACGACTTGTCGGAAATTGCGCCCCACGGGCATTGATATACGCACGCGCCGCATTCGATGCACTTCGAATTGTCGATTCTCGCCGCGCAGTCCTCGCCCATACTGATTGCCTTGACCTTGCAAGCCATTTCGCAGGGGCGTTTATGATTGGTGATTGCGCTGTACGGGCAAACCTTTGCGCACGCGCCGCATTCTTTGCATTTCGTTTTGTCGATATGCGCGACGTGTTGACTGTCAAAGGTCAACGCGCCGAATTTGCACACGTCTTCGCAACGGTGAGCAAGACAACCTCTGCACGCGGGGGTGACTTCGTAGCCGCCCATAGGACATTCGTCGCAAGCGATGTCGATGACTTCGATTACGTTGGGATTGTCCTTGTTGCCACCCATAGCGAGTTTGACTCTTTCGCCCAAAATCGCGCGTTCCTTGTACACGCAACAACGCATCGTCGGAACTTTGCCGGGGACTATGCGCTTGGGAATGTCGATAGCGTTTTTGTCGAGCGTACCTGCCCACGCCTCTCTTGCGACTTCGCGAAGTACTTTATATTTGAGATGTTGAACTTTTGTATCGAATATTCTCATTGTTACACCTTTTGCGCTTGTTGCGTTGTGCTCGTTGCGCTTTTGCGAGTGGATTATACACCAAATCGCGCTTTACGCAATGGAATTTTGTCTCGTTTTCGTAAAAATATTTATATTTTTCGCTTATTTGCCGTCATCGATTAGAAGTAAGACACTTTCACGCGCTTGCCCATCTTGACGAGGCAGTCCGAAAGTTCGGTCACGAGATTCATTTTTATGCTGAAATTTATGGGCAAATCGGGGTTTTGGTGGGCGGGGTTTATGGCTCTGCCGACGAAGAAGTTGATGTCGGTGGCTTCCTCGAAAAGAAGCCTTGCCATAAGCGACGCGCCGTCGCGCTTGAAACTCCATTGCTCGTAACTTTCGTTGTCTTTGAGATAGTCTTTTGCGTAGGTAAGCACCTTGTTCATCGTGATGACGCCCTCGGTTACGAGGTCGACGCCCTCGATTTCGGATATGGGCGGAACGTCGCTCGCCTCGAAGTCGAGAGTCGTGCGGACGGTCTTGCCGAGATACTTTGCCGCAATAGACGAAGTCGTGCCGCCGCAGACGATATGCTTGCCCTCTTTCGAGAAGAACAAGGACATCATTCTGTCGCAGTCGTCGCGGTTGGACGGCGGGCCGAACAGTATGTTCATAGGCTCGCGCTTTCTTATTCTCACCACGCAAGCGGTTGCGTCGTCGCCGGGTTTTTCGCCGTAAAGTTTGTTGCACTCGTCAACGAGTATGGTCGACAGAGTTTTTGCCGTGTAGCCCACGAAACTTATGCTTTCCAAAAAGGATATAATGTCCTCTCTTTTCCAGCCGAAGTTGTAGGAAAGTCCGAGTCCCGCGTGCGGACAGCCGTCGCTCATAAGCACGAATATGTCGTTTTCGCACAAGTCGAGTGTGGATTTGTATATCTTTTTGCCGCCGATAACCATTTCGGTTTTCGGGAAGTCGTAGTTCTGCCCGTCGCGCAAAAGTATGACGGCAGGATTGTCGTACTGTATGATTTCCGCAACTCGATTTTCGACGAGGTGCAGAATGGTGAACGTCGAGTACGCAACGCCTCGCACCGAGCATATGGGCAAAGTTGCGGCAATGGTTTCAACGCAGTCTTCGAGCGTAAGACCTTCCGCCATCATAGTGGAAATAATCTTGCTCGTGAGCGTTGAAAGAATGCTCGCCTTAACGCCGCTGCCCAGTCCGTCAGCAAGCACGACGACGGTCGAATCCTCGCTTTGATGAACGACGTCGACGTGGTCGCCGCACAACTGCTCGCCGACGTGATTTATGCTTTTGTAGCCGATGTCGGCGCAAAGGTCATTCATCTTTTATCGACTCCTTCAATTTGGTAAGCGCGATTTTGGTTTCCGCCGCGGTTTCGCCGAGCAAGGACGCGATTTCCTGAACGATGCGCATTTGCTTGTCTACGACTTTGTCTGCGGTTTCGATGGTTTGCTTCGAGATATTCTCTTTCTTTTCTCTCTCTTTTTCCTCGTCGGTTATGTCGCGCATAATGCCGATATAGAGGCGATTGTCGGTGTCGTAAACGACGGTGAGTTCGACGTATCTTTTATATTCCGCAAGATAAACCCTGCGATTGTGCACGTTAAACCTCGTTTTCTGCACTTCGTAGAAAACTTTGGGGTCCATAATACGCACGACGTGTTCGCCCAAAACGTCGCTTGCCGAGCGGATGTGCATAATGTCCATAGCCGCTTCGTTTATCTGTTGCACTTCGAACGTGTCGTTGAGCACGATTATGCCGTTGGGCGTGTTGTTGACGATTCTGTCCGAGAAGCCTTCCGCCTTCTTTTGAAGATACGGCAAGCACATAGACGCTTCCGCCTTGCCCTGACAAATGGCAATCGCTTTCTCTCTGCAAGTGTTGTATCCGCAACTTCCGCAGTTGAGTTCGTCACGCTTGCTCATCTTGCCCATCTGGCGCAACGCGGCGTTGATTTCGGTTTCGCTCGGCATCTTATTGGTGCGCTCGATGAGAGAGAAATGCTTTCTCAAATCGTGGCTGTCGGGTTGGTCTACGACAAAGTCTTTCTTGCCCGCATACTCTGCGACCGCAAGGTATTCTCTGACGGGTGAGGGGTGATATTTTTCCATAACAGGACCGCCCACGCAACTTCCGACGCACGAGGACATCTCGATAAACGCGTGATTGATGTTGCCGTTTTCGATGTCTTTGAGCGCGGAAATGCAGTTTTCGATTCCGTCAATCGCCATATACTGATATCCCGGGGCGTCGAGGTTCATAGTTTTGAGAATACCGCCCGTTGTCGGGAAGAATCTCGCTCTGCTTTCCTCTTGCGAATCCGTTTCCTTTTCGAGCGTTATTCCCTCTTGGTTGAGCCATTCGGTGAGTTCCTCGTAAGTGAGAACGGCGTCCACTATGCCCTCGTAATGTTGCGCCTCGTCCTTTTTTGCCACGCAAGGTCCGATAAACACGGTTTTTGCGCCCGGATGACGCTTTTTCAAGTCTGCGCAATGCGCCTGCATAGGCGAAAGCACGTCGGCAAGATATGGCAATTCTTTGGGGAAATACTTTTGTATGAGCAAGTTTACAGCGTGGCAACACGACGATATGACTATATCTCTCTTTTCCTCTCTCAAAAGTCTGTCGTACTCGTTTTTGACGACGGTTGCGCCCAGAGCCGTTTCCTCAACGTCGGCAAAACCCAACTTTTTGAGGGATTTGCGCATAGAGTTTATGCCCACGCCCTCGTAGTTTGCGATAAAGGACGGCGCGAGGCTGACGTAAACGGGATAGGACTGCAAAAGCACTTTGACTTTTTCGGTTTCGTTGACGATTTCCTTTGCGTTTTGCGGACATACGACGAAACAATGTCCGCACAAAATGCACTCGTCGCCGATGATGTGCGCCTGATTGCCCGAAAAGCGTATTGCTTTGACGGGGCAATGACGTATGCACTTATAGCAGTTTTTGCAGTTTGATTTTTTGAGAGTTAAACAATCCATATTCCCTCTTTATTTCGTTTGCCGCTCGCCTTATTGTTCTTGGACGAGAGGCAAAATTTTGGTTTGGAAAAATTCTTTGAAGTTATCTCTTGTTATGCCGGGGTAAACGTCGTCGTTTACGGCGACGGTTACACCCACTCTGTTGCACGTTCCAAAACAAAAACTTCCCGAAAGCACTATTTCGCCTTCGAGATGTCTTTGTTCGATTTCGCTTCGAAGAAGATCGACGATCTCCTGCGAACCTTTGAGATGGCAGGAACTGCCAACGCAAATTCGAATTATTATCATATTATTTTACCTTTGCGAGTATTTCCTTTGCAAAGAAGTCGTCGGTGGATTCGGGCGTGAGCGAGAAGAACGCGTCGTCAACCGTTACGCATACGCCCTGTTGGCACTTGCCCATACAGAACGTTCCGCCGAGTTCCACTTTGTCTTTGAGATTGTTTTTTGCGATGAGATATTGCAGTTGTTCCACAACTTGTCTCGATCCTTTGATGTGGCAGGAACTGCCGATACAAACCGTTACTTTCATATTTTTCCCTCTCTTTATTGAAATTCCGCAACGTCTATCCAAGACATAAGGAATTCTCTTTCTTTTTCGTGTCCTTTGACCGATTGCGAAGCGGCGACGATAGGCATCCATTTTTGGACGTATCTCTTGTCCGTGCCGCTCTTTTGGCAGAACAGATTGAGATATTTTTCCGCACCCTCGATGTCGCCTGCGAGCCAGAACAACATATACGTTCTGGCAACGTCCGCAGAAGCGTTGCCCTGCGTTGCGTGCGACCAGTCGATGAAGTACGCCGTGCCGTCGTCTTTGATTATGATGTTGGACGGATTGAAGTCGCCGTGGCAGAGTTTGTTGTGCTTGGGCATACCTTCGAGCCTTGTGTGCAACTCATATTTTATACTTTCGTCAAGATTAGTCAAGTCGATTTTTCTGTTCATCTTGTCGCGAAGTTTGGTGAGCAAGGGGCATTTTTTGGATTGAACCTCGATTTGCAAGTCGACGAACTTTTCGAGATACTCGTCTTTCTTGTCGGGGTTTTCTTCCATAAGTCTTGCAAGGGTCTTGCCTTGAATGTACTCGGAAACGATTGCCCATTTGCCGTCGATTTTCGCAACTTCGATGATTTTGGGGACGTTAAGACCCGTTTCTTCGACTCTCGCTTGATTGAGAGCCTCGTTGAGAACGTCCACTTTCGAAAAATCGTCGTCGAAAACTTTGACGCAGTATTCGCCGTCGCGGTAAACGGTTTTGTTTGTTCTTACGGCAATAATTCTGTCAAGATTCATATTTTCCTCCTCTTAAACCTCGGTGTGTTTGCCATAGTATGCGTTGAGATACATTTGTTTGATCTCGCTCATAAGCGGGTATCTGGGGTTTGCGCCCGTGCATTGATCGTCAAAGGCTTGTTCGACCATATCGTCGAGGCGGTCGAGGAAGTCTTTTTCGTCGGGAACGTAATCCTTGATGGTCGGCTTGATGCCCACTCTCGCTTTGAGTTCGTCGATAGCCTTGATGAGATTGTTGAGTTTTTCCTTGTCGTTCTTGCCCTTGATTCCGAGATAGTCGGCGACTTCGGCGTATCTTTCGAGAGTGTGCGGATATGCGTATTGCGGGAACGTACCCATCTTGGTCGGGGTTTCGCTTGCGTTGAAGCGAAGCACTTCGTCAATCATAAGCGCGTTGGCAACGCCGTGCGGCAAATGATGGAATGCGCCGAGTTTGTGCGCCATAGAGTGACATACGCCGAGGAACGCGTTTGCAAACGCCATACCTGCCATAGTCGCCGCATTTGCCATCTTCTCTCTTGCGACGGGGTCGTTAGGACCATTGTCGTAGGCTCTGGGCAAATACTCGAATATGATTTTGAGCGAGCGAAGCGCAAGCGAATCGGTGTAATCGGTCGCAAGCATTGCCGCGTACGCTTCGAGTGCGTGCGTCACTGCGTCGATACCGCTCGCGGCGGTGAGTCCCTTGGGCGCACTCATATGGAAGTCTGCGTCGATGATTGCCATATTCGGCAAGAGTTCGTAGTCGGCAAGAGGATACTTGACGCCCGTCTTTTCGTCGGTGATAACCGCAAACGGCGTGACTTCCGAACCTGTACCCGCAGAAGTCGGAATTGCAATGAAGTATGCCTTTTCGCCCATCTTGGGGAAGGTGTACACTCTCTTTCTGATGTCCATAAAGCGCATCGCCATATCCATAAAGTCGACTTCGGGATGCTCGTACATAACCCACATAATCTTGCCTGCGTCCATTGCGCTGCCGCCGCCGAGCGCGATGATGCAGTCGGGTTTGAACGCCGCCATTTGCGCCGCGCCTTCTTTTGCGCAAGCGAGGGTCGGGTCGGGCGCGACGTCGAAGAACGTCGTGTGTTGGATTCCCATTTCGTCGAGTTTGTCGGTGATGGGCTTGGTGTAGCCGTTGTTATACAAGAAACTGTCCGTTACGATAAACGCCTTCTTCTTGCCCATAACGTGTTTGAGTTCGTCAAGAGCAACGGGCAGGCAACCCTTCTTCATATATACCTTTTGAGGCGCTCTGAACCAAAGCATATTTTCTCTCCTTTGCGCAACCGTTTTGATGTTGATGAGGTGTTTGACACCCACGTTTTCGGAAACCGAGTTTCCGCCCCAACTTCCGCAACCGAGCGTGAGGGACGGTCTGAGTTTGAAGTTGTACAAGTCGCCGATGCCGCCTTGCGAGGACGGTGTGTTGACCAAGATACGGCAAGTTTTCATTCTGGACGCGAATTCGTCGAGTTTCTCTCTTTGCGTAACCGCGTCGAGATAAATGGAAGAAGTGTGTCCGTATCCGCCGTCTGCGACGAGACGTTCTGCTTTGTCGAATGCTTCGTTTATGTCTTTTGCTCTGTACATCGCAAGCACGGGCGAGAGTTTTTCGTGTGCGAATTCCTCGCTCAAATCAACGCTTTCCACTTCACCGATAAGGATTTTCGTGGAAGCGGGTACGTCGAATCCCGCGAGTTTTGCGATGGTGACGGGCTTTTGTCCTACGATTTTTGCGTTGAGCGCGCCGTTGATGAGAATGGTCTTTCTCACTTTCTCGGTTTGCTCGTCGTCGAGGAAGTAGCAGCCTCTGTCCTTAAATTCTTTCTTTGCTTGTTCGTATACCTTGTCAAGAACGATGACGGATTGTTCGCTCGCGCAAATCATACCGTTGTCAAACGTCTTGGAATGGATGATAGAGTTTACGGCAAGCGTTACGTCCGCAGTGTCGTCGATGATTGCGGGCGTGTTGCCTGCGCCCACGCCGATTGCCGGTTTGCCGCTCGAATACGCCGCCTTGACCATACCCGGACCGCCCGTTGCAAGAATAACGTCGGCTTCTTTCATAATGAGGTTGGTCATTTCGAGGCTGGGTACGTCAATCCAGTCGATGATGCCTTCGGGTGCGCCTGCTTTAACCGCCGCGTCGAGAACGACTTTTGCCGCCGCAATCGTGGACTTTTTCGCTCTGGGGTGCGGGCTGATGATGATGCCGTTTCTCGTTTTGAGCGAAATGAGAGTCTTGAATATCGCGGTGGACGTCGGGTTCGTGGTGGGGATAACCGCCGCGACGAGTCCGATAGGCTCGGCGATTCTTATCGTGCCGTACGCCTTGTCTTCTTCGATGATTCCGCAGGTTTTGGTGTCCTTGTAGGCATTGTAGATGTACTCTGAGGCATAGTGGTTTTTGATGACCTTGTCCTCAACGATGCCCATACCCGTTTCTTCAACCGCGAGTTTTGCAAGGGGGATTCTCATTTTGTTTGCAGCGACCGCCGCTTCAAAAAAGATTTTGTCCACTTGCTCTTGCGTGTAGGTTGCAAACACCTTTTGAGCCTTGCGAACGCGCGCTATGGCTTCTTCGAGTCTTTCTACGCTGTCGATAACGTTTCTTGCTTCCATACTTGCTTCTCCTATAACGATTATACAAATTTTGGGTTATCTCGTCGTATATTTGCCGATTCGATAACTATTTATCGATATAATTCTATCCAAACAAGTATATGCTGTCAAGCGTTTTGCGGCATATATCAATAAATTTTTATCAATTAAAACCGACACTTTTCGCCTTGTGTATCGTTTATTGATTTTTGCAAGAAAACTTTGCGATTATATCTTCCATTTTCTGTAAGTTCCGCGTGCTATTTTGCCCTGTCCGTTCTCGAAATTCGGGTTGGATTCGAGAGCGTTCGCAACGGCGTCGTAGTCAATGTAATAGTCGCTCTTGTAGTTTGAAAGCACGTCTTTTGCGTAGGTCGGCGTTACGGTAAATGCGCCGTCCTTCGTTATGGTGACGAGCGTGCCGCCGCGTTGGTCGCCGTAGTCGTCTATTCTTTCGAAACTCACGCCTTTCCACCCCTTATAATCGCCCGAAGTATTGCCGTGTTCGTCGTGGGTGGTGCGATAGTTGTGCGAATAGCCCGAGTGTTGCCCGAACGTTAGACGTATGCCCTCGTAGTTGACGGAAAAGTCGTTGTCGTGGTGGTGGCACATAAATATCGCGCTCGTGCTGCCGAGTTCCTTTGCCACCGTGAAAATGCGCTCGTCTTGCGGCATATCCGCGTATTTTTTGGAATAGTTACCCTCAAAATAGTGACCGTAGAAATAATCAGAAGTAGGATTGCCGTCGTTCCACGCCTTTTCCCACGCTTCCTTAAATTCGGGGATTCCGACGTGATTGAATATCATACTTTTCACGACGTTTGCGCCCCTGTTTTCGCCGAGTTCTCTGTCCGAAATCGAGTTTATCGTATTGCGATACCACTCTACTTGATTTGCTGTGGGAACGTAGTTGTAAACCTTGTTTTCGTCAAACGTGCAATCAAAAAGGCAGAGCGTGTAGACGAGTTCACCCGAACGCTTGCGAATATTCACGAAATGATTGCCGTCGCCGTCAAGGCACTTTTCGTCCGAGTTCATAAGGCAGTGCGCGTACTTTTGCGACATATACGCAATGAGTTTCGCCTTCGAGCATTGCTTGTTTTCGGTGTCTACCTCGGCAGACGCCATAGTCCACTTCAAATCGCAATCGTGATTGCCGAAGGTGAACGTCCACGGCGTTTCGAGCCTTTCGAATATCTCGCCGTAGCGGTCGAAGTAGGACGTAGAAGACTTGAACGGCATATCGTTCATCACGAGGTCGCCGTTGATTATCACCAAATCGGGATTCGTCGTTTTGACGAAATCCTCGACGAACGCATACGTTTTGTCGTTGCCGGGGCTGCCCACGACTTTGTACTTTTCGTATACGTCAACTTGCGGATCGGACAAAACCATAATCCGCATATCTCTGTCGCCGTCGATATACACGGTTGCGTAGCCGTCGCCGCTCTCGCCCGCTTTGACGAAAGATACGACGTTGTCGCCGTCCTTGTCGTTGCAAGCCACGATAAGCACGCACGCCGCCGCTATCATAACGAGCGCGAGTGCCAAAACTAATAGTTTTTTGAAGTTTCTCATAATTTCCCTTTATTCCTTAATATGCACGCGCGTATACGCGCATATTTATTTTGTAATTTAGTCAGTCCTTTTCAGTCGAAAACCGCATTGTTTTTTTGCGTTTATTTGCATATTTTCGTGCGATTTTTGAACATTTTTTTGCCTGTTTTTCGCACGAATTTTGTGCGTTTTTCAATCCTTTTTCAGTTTCAAAAGGAAGGACAAGACGTTTCTTGCCGTGCGTTGAAGTTCGGCGCGTTTAAGTCCGCCCTTTTGCAAGGATTTGAGAGTCGAACCGTCGTATTTGCCCAAAACTCGCGAGCCGCCCGGCATAAGCACGTCGACTTGCGCGCGCACTCTGTACGCGTTGTCGTCAACGCCTTTGAAGTCGGGATTTTTGGCTTTTCTCGTCCACCAGTCCGTCATAACGAGATTTTTGTATCCCCACTCTTTGCGAAGTATCGTCGTGCAAAGGTCGTAATTGTGATAGGAATACACGCCGTTTATTTTGTTGTAGGACGTCATAACCGCAAGCGGATTGCTTTCTTTTATCGCGATTTCGAAGCCTTTGAGATAGATTTCTCTCAATGCGCGTTCGCTCAAACGGCTGTCGTTGACGTATCTGAATTTTTCCTGATTGTTGCAAGCAAAGTGTTTTACGCAACTACCCACGCCGCGCGACTGTATGCCCTTGACGATTGCGCTTGCGGTCTTGCCCGTAAGATACGGGTCTTCCGAAAAGTACTCGAAGTTGCGTCCGCAAAGCACGTTTCTGTGAATGTTCATACCCGGTGCTAAAAGCACGTCCGAACCCTTTTCGACCATTTCGTCGCCCACGCACTCGTAGAGTTCTTTTGCGAGTTGCTCGTTCCACGCCGAAGCGATGCAAGTTCCGCACGGAAGCAAACTCGCCTTTTGCGTGAGGCGTATTCCGCTCGGTCCGTCCGTCGTCGTTGCCGTCGGCACGCCCTTTGCTCTCAAACTCTCGCTTATGCCGCCGAAAACGCCCGCGTTACCTTTTGCGCCGAGAGGGCTGTTCATACGCAAATCGCCATGACAAAGGGCTTCGAGTTCCTCGTCGGAAAGCGTGGATATAAACTCGTCAATCGTCGCAATGCCGCGTTTAACGTCGTCAAACGATACGTTCAAGTCCTTGTTTTGCGCAATCTCGGTCGGCATATTCTGTTCTATGCGCTCTTTGAGATAGCCGCTTTGCGCCTTTACGACGCGGTTTTTCCAACCGTAATTTTCAAGCGTGTATTCGAGGTTGTGCATAAGTCGCTCGACTTCGTCGTCGGTGAGTCTGTCCATCTTTTGCTTGAACTCGTCAAAGGTTTCTTTGCCCGAAAACTGCGACAAATCCGCGCAGAGCGAGTTTGCCGAATCGTATTGCAAAAGCACGGACAAATCCTTTTGCGGCGAGCAAGCCGTGTGACATTCGCTCGTTATTTTCTTGTCGAAACGAACGCTGCCTACGCTCGCTGCTTCCCTCACGTTTTCGCCTGCGAAAAACTGGTAATCGCCGTATTCGAGAACCCAGCACGCCTTATATCCCGTCGCGCCTTCCTCGTCGTAACTCGAAAGCGCGTACTCGCTTATATCGAAAGAAAACTCTTCTTCCTCGCCGCTTTCGAGTTCGGCGGTTTTTGCGTATGCGACGAGTTCGCGAGCGGGTTTTACGAGCATACCGTCCGCCTTTTTGACGTAAATCTGCACGACGGTTTTGCCCTTGCGCTCGCCCGTGTTTTTGACTTTTGCAAGCACTCTCGCGCCGCTTTCCGTCTTTTCAACGCTTCCCGTAACGGCGAACGTCGTGTA
>URTQ01000031.1 GCA_900550855.1 uncultured Eubacteriales bacterium | reverse complement strand
CTATAAATAGGACTTCTTCTCTTGGCAGGGGAGACGCGACTCGAACACGCAACCGACGGTTTTGGAGACCGTTGCTCTACCATTGAGCCACTCCCCTATGCAAATTTAATGCTTAATTATTATAGCAAGCACTTCGTTTTTAGTCAATGATTTGAGTCGAAATTCACCGCAATTATTAATTATTCATTATTAATCGGCAAATAAATTCTTTGTCTTGCAAACAAATTCAAAATTGTGTACAATGAAACTATGAAAAAACAAGTTGAAATCTACACAGACGGTGCGTGTTCGGGCAACCCGGGCGTGGGCGGCTGGGGCGTCGTTATGCTCTACAAAGGTCACAAAAAAGAAGCAAGCGGCGCGGAAAAGTCTACGACAAACAACCGTATGGAACTCACCGCAATAATTCAAGGTTTGAAAATGCTCATAGAGCCGTGCGTCGTCACGATATACAGCGATAGCGCATATTCGGTCGAGCCTTTCCTCAAAGGTTGGATAAACGGCTGGATTATGAAAGGCTGGCGCACTTCGAGCAAGGACGAAGTGAAAAACGTCGATTTGTGGAAAGAACTTCTCTCTCTTATGCAAATTCACGAAGTATCTTACGTCAAAGTCAAAGGACACGCCGACAACGAACTGAACAACCGTTGCGACGCACTCGCACGCGGCGCAATCAAAGAGTTGCAAAAAACGCTTCCTGCCGAACTTCCGCCCATTCCCGACGGAATTTGACATCGGCACGCAATATTGCGATAACAAACGCTAACGAGGTGAGGTATGAAACAAATCAATAAAAAGCACTTGCTTTTCTTGATTCCCATCGGCATTTTGGAAATCGTAATGCTCGTTTTGGAATGTTTGCCCAACGGCGTTGAAATGCACTTCGATGTGCCCGCGTATGTCGGCGCGACGTGTCATTATAGCGAATTTTATCCGTATTTCAGCGATATGCCGTTCGGGTACGGAAACTTTTGCCCCGTCTTTATCGGAATTTTGACGATTGCGGTGATAATTCTTTGGTTTGTCAACTTATTCGTAGACAAAAGAGGTATCGACGTCGCAATATTCGTGATGACGATTCTCAAATTTATTTTCGGCGCGGTGGAACTTATATTCTCGCAAACGGCAATCAACTGGGCAATGTTCGCGTTGTCATTCGCTTTGGCGATATACTGCATCGCAAAAGCGGTTGTCAACAAAGAATTTGCAAGAACAAAGAAACCGCAAGAATCTCTCGAGGAAACCGAAAACGAATAATCGGCAACTTCCGCGTTGATTGAACTTATAAAACAAAAAGCAAATTCGGCGACAAACGCAACACAGAATTTTGCGATATAAAGGTAACAAAAAAAATAAAACTAAACGCAATAAATTTGCAAACAAAAAACCGCGATAAGCGGTTTTTTGGTATTCTATTGCGGTATTTTTCGATAAAGCGCAATCAGTCGAAATAATCAATTTGCATTGAATGGCGCACTTTTGCAAGCGTTGCTGCCGCCTTTGCTTTCGCCTTTTGCGTACCGTTTTTGAGGATTTCGTAAACGGCGTCGGGATTCTTTGCAAGTTCGAGTCTTCTTTCGTATATAGGTTTAAGTTCCGATTGCAAGACGTTGATAAGGAATCTCTTGATTTTCACGTCTCCCAAACCGCCGCGTCTGTAATGTGCTTTGAGTTCGTCGAGATTTTTGTAGTCGGGCAAAAACTCGGCAAAATGCTCGTCGGTGGCAAATGCGTCGAGATATGTGAACACGGTGTTCCCTTCCACCTTGCCTTTATCTTCGATGCGAAGGTGGTTGGGGTCGGTAAACATCGACATAACCTTCGTTTTTATCTCGTCGGGCGTGTCCGAAAGGTAAATGCAGTTGCCGAGCGATTTGCTCATCTTTGCTTTTCCGTCGATACCGGGAAGTCTGCAACATTGCTTGTTGTTCGGCAAAAGGATTTCGGGTTCGACAAGAGTGTCGCCGTAAATCGAGTTGAACTTGCGCACGATTTCTTTGCACTGCTCCAACATCGGTTCTTGGTCTTCGCCGACGGGAACGGTCGTCGCCTCGAACGCCGTAATATCTGCGGCTTGGCTGATAGGATAAGTCAAAAATCCTACCGGAATGCTCTTTTCGAAGTCGCGCATTTTTATCTCGGCTTTTACGGTCGGATTGCGTTGCAATCTCGAAAGCGTAACGAGATTCATATAGTAAAACGAAAGTTCCGTAAGTTCGGGCACGGAAGATTGAACGAAAATCGTGGATTTTGCGGGGTCGATGCCGCATGCAAGATAATCGAGAGCAACTTCGATGATGTTGCTACGCACTTTTTCGGGATGTTCGGCGTTGTCGGTGAGTGCTTGCGCGTCGGCAATCATAATATAAATCTCATCGAAATTTCCGCTGTTTTGAAGTTTTACTCTTTCACGCAGAGAGCCGACGTAATGTCCGATATGCAATCTTCCGGTCGGTCTGTCGCCTGTCAAAATAATCTTTGCCATAATGCACCTATTATTTATAAATATATACTATATATACTATATCACTACAATAGAAAGGCTGTCAAACTACTTGTGTACGCCTTTTTCAAAAAAATAAACCGTTGCCGAAGCAACGGTTTGTTTTTTTATCAAACAAGGATTATTCAGCGGGTTCTTCAACTTTCTTTTTGCGAGTTGTCTTCTTTGCAGGTGCTGCTTCTTCCTCTGCCTCGTCTGCGAGGTTGAGGTTGAGGTTCTTGAACAAATCGCCGAGAGTTGCGGAAGAACTACCGGAAACCCATTCTTTGGGTTCGTTGGAAGATTCCTTCTTTGCGCCGCGACGTTCGCGTTTGTTTTCGCCGTCTGCAACTTTTTGTTCGAACTTCTTGACTCTGGAAGATCTCTTTGCCGCTTTTTCTTCGTCGGTTGCTTCTTCTTGACCTTCTTGAACTTGCGTTTCTTCGGGTGCAGGAAGCAATTCCTTGATAGAAAGAGTGATGCGGTTGTCGTCGAATCCGATGATCTTTGCTTCAACTTCTTGACCGACCGTCAACGCTTCGTTTGCGTCTTTGATCCAGTTGTGAGAGATTTGAGAAACGTGAACGAGTCCGTCTACGCCGTCGTCGATGGATACGAATGCACCGTAGGGGAAGATTCTTTCAACCTTGCCTTTGATGACCGTACCGACGGGGAACTTCTCTGCCGCAACTTCGTAGGGTTTCTTTTGAAGTTGTTTGTAACCGAGAGAGATTTTGCCCGTTTCTCTGTCCATTTTGAGAACTACGAAGTCGTAACTCTCGCCGATGGTGAGAACGGTGGAAGGATCGGTGATCTTGTTCCAAGAAAGTTCGGAAATGTGAGCGAGGCAATCGAAACCGCGAACGTTTACGAATGCGCCGAATTGCGTGAATCTCTTAACTTTGCCGGTCACGATGTCGTGAACGTGAATGTTGTTCCAGAAAAGATCCTCTTTTTCTTTCTTTTCTCTTTCGAGAATGATACGTTGAGAAGCGAACAAATATCTCGACTTCTTTTGGGGTTTATCTTCGCTTTGAGCGGTTTCTTCGCCCTCAGCCTCGGTGTTTTCTTTTTCCTTCGGGGGCATAAGCGTCAAACGAAGCGTTTTGCCTTTGTAATCTTCGAGGTTGCTGACGTAACCCATTCTGATTTGGCTTGCGGGAACGAAGATGGTGTATTGACCGAGTCTTCCTCTCAAACCGCCCTTGACGACTTCCGTCATAGTCAAAGAAAATTCGCCTTGCGCAAGAGCCTTTTCCGCTTCTGCTTCTTCAAGACGCACTGCGTCTACGTCCTTTTTGGACAAAGACACATACTCTTTGTTGACAGCAAGAATAGTTGCTTGAATTTCATCGCCCTCTTTGTAGTCGGCAGGATTGTAGTTGCCGTCCAAAGATGCTTCACTCTTATCAATGAAACCGTCTTTCTTTCCGCCGATTGCGACGTAGATGCCGCTATCGCCAGCGCTGATGACTTTGCCTTTGATGCGTTTGCCGACTTTGTAATTGGTGTAGCCGACGGAAGTTGCAGATTTCAAAAGGTCTGCCATAGTGGTGGGTTCTTTTTCTTCGGCGACTGTTTGCTCTTGAAGTGTTGCCTCGTTTTTCACTTCAGTTTCAACTGTTTCCACAGCGTTCTTTTGAGTTTCACTCATAAGTCTTGTTACCTCCTGTATCAACCACGGCGGAGTCGAAGCCCCTGCGACAATCGATACACATTGAATATCCTTGATAAATTTTGTTTGATTCAGAGCGTTGTTTGCGTTTTCGACGAAAAACGTATTCGGATTGACCTCTTTTGCCACCTCGAACAAACGTCTTGTGTTTGCGCTCGTATGGCTTCCGAGAACCAAAACCGCGTCCGACTTTTCGGCGAGTGCGCGCGCTTCGTCCTGTTTCTCTTTTGTAGTATAGCAAATAGTATTGAAAATGCCAACTAAATTATTGTGGTTTTTTTCAAAATTCTTTGCAAATTCTTCAATTTTTTCAAATTTTTCGGGCAAAATCGTGGTTTGGAACAAAATCGAGGTCGATTTTTCGCCGATAGGCAAAGTTTCGCCGTCCGAAACGACCTTGCAGTTCTTCCCCGCATACGACGCAACGCCTATCACTTCGTCGTGATTTTTGTCGCCCACGATTATGACGTCGTCGCCAGTTTTCGCTCTGTCTTCGGCAAGTTTTTGATTACGCTTGACGACGGGGCAAGTAGCGTCGAAAAGCACAATGCCTCTCTCTTTCAATTCGGCTTCGAGTTCTTTGGTTATACCGTGAGCGCGGATAAGCGCGACGTCGCCTTTTTTAAGTTTGTCGCAATCCTCTGTTTTAAGGCAAATAGCGCCTTTTTCGCAAAGGTACTCGGTGACGAGTTCGTTGTGCACGAGTTCGCCCAAAGTGTAGATTTTACCGTATTTTTCGGCAAGCGAAACGGCGGTGTTCACCGCCTTTTTCACGCCGTTGCAAAATCCCGCTTTCTTAGCGACGATAACTTTCAATTTTCACCTCGCAAACCGACCGAAACGCCGATTTCACCGTTATTTTTTCTTTTTGCCTTTGGTCGCTTTTTCGACGCACTCGTTGCAAAGGCGGCGAGTTTCGTCCATTTTTTCTTTGATGACTTCGGTCGCGGCGTGATTTTCGTCAATCGTGCGCGCGCCGTAAAATTCTTCGAGCGAGAACGGTTCGCCGACGTAAAGCCAGTTCTTTCTGAACGCTTTGGGGCTTTGATAATAAATCATCGGCACTACGGGGACTTTCGCTTTTATCGCGAAACGAGCCGTACCCGTCTTAAATTCCGCCATATGTTGCGTACCCTCTTTATTCCTCGTTCCTTCGGGGAAAATTAGCAGTTGTTTGCCGTCTTTAAGCACTCTTAAAACTTGCTTAACCGACTCTATGTCCGCTTCGCCTCTGCGCACGGGAATCGCGCCCATTTTGTGCAAGAACCAACCTGCGACGGGATTTGTGAACAACTCGTATTTCGCAAGCGCGTGCGCTTCCTTTTTGAAAAGCACGAAGTACGGAATCATCGAATCCATTTTGGAATAATGGTTGCAGGTAAAGAGCGCGCCCTTCACTTTTTTAGCGTTTTCCGCGCCGATGACTTTTGTCGGCCATACGAGCATTTGTATCGGTCGCAAAATCACTCTCAAAAATCTGTAAAACACAAAACTTTTTTCGGGTTTGTAATACGTTTTGATTCTTGCGAGCGTCTTTTTGTCCATTTCGCTCGACGGAATTATAGTTGAAGGTTTTTCGGTATTCTGTTCGGTCAGATTTGCGTTTTTGGTCTTGATATGCACAACCTCTTTAACGTGCGCTACGACGTCTTCTACGCTCATTTGAGTGGTGTCGACAAAGTCTGCGTCGTCGGCTTGTTTGAGCGGCGCGACCTCGCGGTGAGAATCGTTGTAATCACGTTGAATTATGTCGCTTAAAAGCGTTTGATAATCCACTTTTTCGCCTTTTTCTTCGAGGTCTTTCATTCTGCGTTGCGCTCTTTCTTCGGGGGAAGCGGTAAGGAAAAACTTACAATTTGCGTTCGGAAGCACGAACGTGCCTATATCTCTGCCGTCCAAAACGACGTCGTTTTTACTTGCGAAATCGCGTTGCAAGTCCACCATTTTGTATCTAACGCACGGAAGCGCGGATATGTCGCTTGCGGCTTTGGACATATAGTGTTCGCGAAGGTACGGCGTTGCGTCGATACCGTTGACGATTATGCGTTGTTCGCCGTCTTTGTAAACGACGTCCATTTTGAGATCTTCGAGCATCTCGGACACTTTTTGTTCGTCTTTGGGGTCGATACCCTTTTGAAGTGCGAGATAAGCGGTTGCGCGGTACATCGCGCCCGTATCGAGATAGATGATACCGAGATCTTTTGCCACCGCTTTTGCTATTGTGCTTTTGCCTGCGCCCGCAGGTCCGTCTATTGCGATATTTATCATATTCCCTCCGACCTTTCAGAGTTTGAAGTCTTTTGTAATTGCGATTTTAGGCGGTTAGATTCCGCATTTGTTCACTTTTCCGCAGATTGAGCGGATTTTTTGATTATGTCCCTTGCCGCGCATACAGCCGTCGCAAACGCAAGTTGCAGATTGAATCCGCCCGTCAATGCGTCTACGTCGATAGTTTCGCCGACGAAATATAATCCATCTACGTCCTTGCTTTCGCAAGTGGGTTTGAGGCATTTCAAATCCACGCCGCCCGACGTTACTATCGCTTCCGTAAACGGCGCGAGCGACTGCACGTCAAAGCGCAAATTCTTTATGGTTTTTACAAGTTTTGCACGTTCCTCTTTGGTGATTTCGTTCACCTTTTTGCTCTCGGCAATGCCTGCGCATTTCAAAACGTAAGCGTTGAGCCTTTCGGGCAAAAGCGCGCGAGTAACGTTCTTTATATCTTGATTTTTCCTCTCGTCAAAATCCCTCAAAACCCGTCTGTCCAGTGTGTTTTCGTCAAGAGCGGGTTTCAAATCGAGAGTTAAAACGACGTTTGGTTTTCTGTTGATGTAAGACGAAATCGTAAGCGCAATCGGTCCTGACAATCCTCTGTTGGTAAACAGCATTTCGCCAAACTCGCTCGCAATCTCTTTTCCGTTTTCGTCGTTTGCGCAAAGGTTGACGTTTTTAAGGGATATTCCCTGCAACGCCGACACGTTTTGCTTGACTATGATAGGCGCAAGAGCCTGTCGCGGCTCGACGATTTTAAGTCCGAACGACTTTGCAAACGCATATCCGTCGCCCGTCGAACCCGTCGACGGATAACTCATTCCGCCAGTTGCTACGACGACCTTGTCGCACTTTATATTTTCCCACGCCGTTACGACGCAAAATCCGTCGTCGGTTTTCTTTATTGACTTGACTTCGCTGTCGAGTTTTACGTCCACGCCGAGATTGTCAATCTCGATTTGCAACGCTTTTATTACGTCGCTCGACTTTTGCGAGAACGGAAAGACTCTGTTTCCCCTTTCCACGACGAGTTTCAAGCCCAAATCCTCGAAAAACGACATCGTGTTTTGAGGCGTGAATCCGTACAGCGACGAGCGCAAAAATTTCTCGCCTCTGACGACGTTCTGGAACAAATCCGCAAGTTCGCAATCGTTGGTGAGATTGCACCTGCCCTTGCCCGTTATGTAGAGTTTTTTGCCGAATTTCTCGTTTTTTTCGACAAGGATAACGTCCGCCCCCTCTCTTGCGAGAAAAACGGAAGCCGTCATACCTGCCGCACCTGCGCCGATTACGCAAACTCTCATAACTCGAACTTCGCCTCTTTCAATTTTTCGATTGTCGGCAAATCGTTTGCGAGCATTTGCACGGGCGTTACGGTTATGTAACCGTTGTCGAGTTGATAGCAATCGCCGCCCACGACCTCGTCGACGTGCGGTATTCTGTGACCGTCCACGCAAAAATACGTCACGCCGTCCTCGCCGACTTTTTTAACGTACTTTTCGTCGTAAGGTTGATATGCCACGGGCGCGATTTTCACGCCCTTTATGCTTTCCTTTTTGACGCTGGGGATATTCAGATTTATCGTGACGTTCTCGGTTGCGAAAGATAATAGTCTTTCGAGATTGTTAGCGGTAAATTCCGCCGCAAATTCGTAGTCGGGAACGCCGTGCGTTCTTAATGACACCGCAAGCGAGGGTATACGCTGAAAAGTACCCTCTTGCGCCGCGCCGAAAGTTCCCGAAAAGATTATGTCGCTTCCTGCGTTGAGGCAAGTGTTTATGCCCGACACGACCGCGTCGATTTTCTCGTCTTTGAAAAGGTATTTCACGCCGAAAAGCACGCAATCGCCCGGCGTTCCGCTCACGGCAAACGTGGGAATATCGTCGATAATACCCTTATTTTCGTATGTGATTCCACTGAAAAAACTCACCGAATGGCTCGAACCCGACCTTTCGGACATAGGCGCGACGATACGCACGTCGTGATTTTTCGCAAGCGTTTTGGCAAGAGTTTTTATCCCCGACGCAAAATAGCCGTCATCGTTTGTAATGAGAATTTTCATACGCTCACCTTTCAATCGGTTGTTGAGTTTTGTTGGCTATTGTATATAAATACGCAATTTCCATCTCGTTCAAAGGACGATATGTTCCTCTTGCAAGACCGCCGAGTCGCAATTCGCCGATAGCGACGCGCTTCAAGAATACGACTTTCTTTTCGACCGCTTCGAACATACGGCGGATTTCTCTGTTTTTGCCCTCGAAAATGATAACTTCGAGGCGAGTAAACACGCCGCTCGTGTCCTCGTTGCACTCTATCGCCTCTCTTGCGAGAATGTCTTTGGGGTCGATAACCGCTTTTTTCGCGTCCTTAACCTTTTCGATACCCGTGATTTTAACCTTGCTTCTGCCGTACTTTACGCCGTCGACGGTGACGCCCTTTCTGAGCGCGGCAAGGTCGCTTTCATCGATAGTGCCTTCGATTTTTACGACGTAAGTTTTGGGAATTTCGCTCGACGGGTGCGTAAGTTTGTACGTCAAATCGCCATCGTTGGTCAAAAGAAGCAAACCTTCACTGTCGTAATCGAGTCTGCCGACGGGATACAAACGCTTGTTTTTGTAGTCGTCACCGATAAAATCGGTGATGATTTTGCGAGGTTTGGAATGTTCCTTAACTTCCTCGACGATGCCTTTTGCGGCAAGTTTTTCGGCGCGATTCTTGATTTCTTCAAGTTCTTTATCCGTCTTTTTGCGGCCGCTCTTATTGTCGTTGTCCTCGTTGAGAGTGGTCACGCAATTCTTCGGTTTGTAAAACAAAAGATAGTCGTAGTGTGTGACTCTTACGACCTTTTTTCCGTCCACAAAGACGACGTCCTTGGTTTCGTCGACGTCCGTGCCGACTTCTCTGACGACTTTCTTGTTGACGCTCACGCGTCCTTCTTTGACGAGTTCGTCCGCCTTACGACGAGAACATACGCCGCATTCTGCAAGATATTTGTTGATTCTCATAAGACCTCACGCGCTCGCACTCTGCAAGCGCACATAAATTAATCAAAGTATACAAAAAAAATATTAAAAGAGCAAGCAAATGCGCAAAATCCTTAAAAGCGCATTAAAAAAGAAAAGGCGGTCTGCCTTTTCAGAAAAACGCTATATTTCCGTTCTTACTGCGATTTTGGCGCGTTTTCGTCAAATATTTCGCCGCATTCGCATCGTTTTTAGCCGATTTTCGTCGTTCTTCAATCGTTTTCAATCGGTTTTTCGTTTGTGGAATTTATCGTTTTCGACTCTGCTTAAATTAATTCCACGACGAGTTTTTCGCTGCCGTCCTTTTTGAGAGGATATTTGACGTTTTGCCAGTTCGGCGTGACGGTTTGATTGACTTTGACTTTCACAACGTCGTTTCCGCTTGTCAAAAGCGCGTTGTCAAGAGGTATCATTTCGTAGTTGTCAAAGCCGAAATTCAGCATTCTAATAGTGTCGTTCCACATATCGCCGTGATTCAACACAACGGTTATAAGTTGCATATCCCCTCTTTTTGCGCCGCCCACAAGACATCTGCCGCTCTTTTTGGTGAAACCGGTTTTCACGCCGTTTGCGCCGTCGAAAAGTTTCAAAAGTTTGTTTTTGTTCGCAATATATCTTGCCTCGCCGCTCACTTCGATTTTTCTCTGTTTAGTGCCGACGATACGCGCAAAATCGGGATTTTCGTATGCCGCGGCGCAAATAAGCGCCAAATCGTACGCCGTCGTGTAGTGATTGTCGTCGTGTAGTCCGTGCGGATTTACGAAATGCGAATTATGCGCGCCGAGCGTTTTTGCCTTTTCGTTCATAAGAGAAGCAAATTCATCGATACCGCCCGCAACTTCCGTCGCAAGCGTAACCGCCGCGTCGTTTCCACTTCTGAGCATAAGACCGAAAAGCAAGTCTTCAACGGTTATCGTATCGCCAGCTTTCAGATATATGGACGAACCTTCCACGCCTTCCGCAATTTTCGGCACGGTCACAACTTTGTCGAGCGGCAGACGTTCTATGGCAATCAAAGCAGTCAAAACTTTCGTCGTACTTGCAGGGTAGCACACCTCGTCTTTTCCGTCCTCGCACAAAATGCGCCTTGACGACATCTCTATACACACCGCGCCGCTTGCGCCTCTTTTTACCGTTTGCAAGATATCGTCGTTGATTGCATCTTGCGTATTTTCATCGACATTTTTGCTAATATAATTCTCGTTTTTGTCGTTTTTTAGAATACTTTTGATAGGATAAACGACGTTACCTATCGAAAATGACGAAATTATTGCGATTGTCAAACACACAATCGCAATCGCCATAACAACCGCTTTTTTTGAAAAATCGTCCATATTCTTCCCTCTCTTAATCCTTTTTCATAACGTTGGCAACGCTTTTGAGAAGTTCGAGCCACTTGTTTTCTTCGCCGTCCACCCTCACGAATTTCTTTTGCGCGCCGCAAACGAGAAAACCAATCGGGGTTACGCTCACCCCACCGCCGCTTACGCCGACGGGCGATTTCACTTTCTTTTCGCTCTCGTAGTCCGCGCCGCCTGCGACGAAACCCACGCTTATTTTGCTCACGGGCAAAACGAGCGTGCCGTCGCCGTTTACGATAGGCTTTCCCACGATTTCGTTAAATTCTGCCGACTTTTTCAAACTTTCTATCGTTTGTCGCAATATTTCTTCAAAACTTTGCATATTACCTTCCCTTGCCGATTGCAATCGCTTTTATGGCTTGAACGGCGTTTATCCTTATTCTTATTCCGCACTCTGCGTCGAATCTGTCCTTGCTTTCGTCCTGAATCACCGTTTTTGCAAAAATCGGCAACATTTGCAAGAGAGCGCACAGTATCGCGCCGTTTTTTGCGTTGTTTGCGCCGACGTAGGCAATCAAGCCGTTTACGTCGACAATCTCGTTTTCCAACAAGAAACGTGCGATTTTACCCATTTGAGTCACGCTTATGTCGTTGTCGAGATTTTTGAGCGTTTTGCCGTTTATTTGCACTTTGAGCCCTTCTCTCACGCAAATCTTGATTCTTGTAATCGATATGCCCACAAATTTGAACTGCACGTTCACCGCCTCGCTTGCAAGCGAAAAATGCGTCGTACAAGACAGTTTTACGGGAAATATCAGCGCAATGAGCAAAACCTGCGCGCAAATCAATACGACAGCAATCGCCATAAATCTATTTTGCGTATTATCTTTCTTTTTATGTAAGACAAAAAAACGGCATAAGAAAATCGATATACAAGTTATAAAAACCATAAAAATAGGAACAACATCAAAAAGAAGCAAAAAAAATGCTGTTATCAGTTAAAAAAGGTTAGAAAAATAAAAAAACGGCTTGTTT
>URTQ01000030.1 GCA_900550855.1 uncultured Eubacteriales bacterium | reverse complement strand
TTTCGTGCTTGCAAACGGCGTTTTTGACGGTTTTAAGTCGAAAGCGGAATTTTCTTTGAACCTTGAAAGCAATCCGACTTTTACGGCAGGGGTGCTTGTATCGTACGCAAAAGCACTCGCAAAAGAGTACGAAAACGGGCAAAGAGGGGTGAAAACAATACTCGAAGTGCCGATTGCCGACTTATTGCAAGGCGAATGGATTGACAAAGTGAAAAGGTTTGTTTAGACTTAAAATATGAGAAAATAAAAGATAAAACGGAAAAAACGGGGCGGTTTGGCACAAAAACGCCTCGTTTGCTTGAAAACGGACGAAAAATGAAGAAATACGATTATGTTTTGTTTGACCTCGACGGAACGTTGACGGACAGTAAGCAAGGAATCGTTGAGTGCATAGCGTACGCGCTCGACAAAGAGAATATACCGTACACAAACGCAATTCTCGACAAAATGGTAGGTCCGCCGTTTAGGGTGTCTATGCGCGAATACTTCGGCTTGGAAATGCCCGAAATCGAAAAACTCATCGAGATATACAGAGGGGTGTACGAAGTTGACGGTTACAAGAAATGCAAGGTGTTCGACGGCGTTCGCGAGATGTTGTCCGAACTTAAAAACGCGGGCAAAATTCTCGGCGTTGCTACAAGCAAACCCATCAAATTTACAAGGCTTATAATGAGAGATTTCGACCTTGCAAAGTATTTCGATTTCGTTGGCGGTGCGTCGAGCGACGCAAGCAAGGAAGCAAAACGCGACGTTGTGCGAATGGTGCTTGACAATCTGAAAGTCGAGGACGAAAGCAAAGTTTTGATGGTGGGGGACAGACTCTACGACATCGAAGGCGCGCACGCCGAAAACGTCGATTGCGCCGCCGTCCTTTACGGCTACGGAAGCAAGGAAGAATTTGAAAAGTACAAAGCAGATTATATCCTAAACACGCCTGCCGACGTCGTAAAACTCGTTCTCGGTTAAGTCGCGATTAGACGAGTGATTGAGAATTACGACAAAATCTCGAAAAGTTGCATTTTTAAGCAAAAATTGCTCTAAAAAACCGTGTTTTTTATAAAACATTAGACAGAAAATAAAGAAAAATCCTACTAAACAGTAGGATTTTCTTTTTTATTCGTTTTAAGTGCAAAAGTATTATAAAAATGTTGATTTTTTGTAAAACATTGCGATTTTTTGCCTTGTTTTTCAGAATTTTTCTATGACGGTAAAGTTGCAAATCGAGCGTTTGAACGACACTTTGTACTCGCCCTCGCTCACCGTTTGTTTTTCGCCGTCTTTGCAAAAATCGACGTCGGATTTTAAGTCGAGATAGGTTGAATACGTTTTCTCAAAAACGATTTTTCCTTTCGTTTTTTCCTTTTTCAAACCTATGAAAAACACTCGGAAGAAGGGGAAAAACATTCCGATTTTTCCGAGCAGTCCGTTATGTTTGGGCGAGCGTATCGCAAGCAAATGACCGCTCGTGCCGTCTTGCTCGAACGCCTTGTTGAAGTGAAAACCGAAACACCTCGGCGACTTCAAAAACATAACGAGAGTGAACTCGCCCTCGTGGACGTGTTTGCCGTTTCGTATCTTTGCTTCGATTCTGTGCGGTTTGTATTCTTTGAGGATTTGCGCAACGTATGCGAGTATGCCGAATTTTTGTTTGTTTTTAACTTCCGACGTGTAACCTATCGGGGTGAACGAGCCTGCCGCGAAAACGTATGCGAACACGTCGCCGTCGCAATCGACGGTTTCGTATTTTCCGTCGCTCAAAACTTTTTCGCATACGCCGTAGACGACGGGTTTTGCGCTCGATTCGTAGTCGCTGCAACTCGGACAAACGCTTTTATGCTTTTCGTATCTTTGCGCCTTTGCCTTGTCGTTGAGTGTGCCGACGGGGAAGTAAAACAAATCGATGGGTTGTTTGCATACCTTTTCGAGAACCGAGCCGAGAGTTCCGTCGCCGCCGCAAACCGCCACCGCATCGAAGTTCTTAATCTCGCTTATTTCGTCGTCGGGCAAGGCCTTTCTTGTGTAAACATAGCCGTTTCCGAGACACTTTTCCACCTTTTCAAAGTTGATTTTCTTGCTTGTGCCGGCGTTTTTGTTGATGATAATCAAGCATCGTTTCATTTAATCCCTCGTTGCATTGTATTGACTTTTTCTATATTTTGTGCTTTTTGGCGAGATTTTATTGTTTACATAGCAATAAATCTTTGATATAATGAGAGAAATTATGAGCGCACGCTCGCATATGCGTGTGCATTTGGAGAACAGTATGGCAAAAAAACTCGGTCAAATCGATTTCAAAGAAGTTTGGACAATCCCCAACATCATCACGTACTTCCGCATTTTGTGCGTACCGGTATTCGTGACGTTGATGGCGCTTGGCGGCGTTCGCGACAGCAAATTGCTTTTCTACATTGCTCTCGGCGTATTTTTCCTTGCGTCCGGCAGCGATATGGTTGACGGCTGGATTGCGAGAAAGTTCAATATGCAAAGCGGCATCGGTATGGTGCTCGACCCCATCGCAGACAAACTTATGCACGTTTCTGTGCTTGCGTGTTTGTCCTTCTGCACGGGACTTACGCCTCTTGGCAAGAATCTCGTGGCAAACGGCACGCTCGACAATCCGTGGTTTGTACACTACGCATTCGTGATTTTGATTTTCGCAAAAGAGTTTATACAAGCGATGATTGCGCTTTACGTCCTCAAAAAAGGCGCGACGGTCAAGGCGAACTGGCTGGGCAAGGTGTCCTCGTTCACGATATCCGTGGGCGTAATACTTGCGTTCTTCCACGACTACGTTCAATATGCCGACTGGGGCATTTTGGCGTGGGGTATCGCGATGAGTTACGGCGCGGCGTTCAGTTACCTTAACGAAACGATGAAGCAAGTCAGACTCGTCAAAGAAGGCAAGATGGAAGCGGCTACGGCGGAATCCGTCAAGGCGGAAGACCAAAAAATCGTACAAGAAAAGAAAGACGGCACATACGAAGGCTGAATTTCTCGATAAAAAACGACGCTTTCCGAGAGACTTTCGAGTTTCTCGGATTGTTTTAATAATTTGAATACAGTCGCGCCGTAGCGGCGCAAGGAGATAAACAATATGCAGGATATGGACAAAACGTACAATCCGGAGTTTGAAAAACGCATATACGATATGTGGATGAAGGGCAAGTTTTTCGAAGCCCACACGAACCCCGAAAAAGAACCGTTCACGATTATGATGCCCCCGCCGAACATCACGGGACAACTTCATATGGGACACGCGCTTGACGAAACCATTCAAGACGTAATCGTTCGTTTCAAGAGAATGAGCGGCTACGAAACTCTTTGGATGCCGGGAACGGACCACGCCTCAATAGCAACCGAAGTCAAGGTTGTGGAAAAGTTGAAGAAAGAGGAAGGACTAAGCAAAAACGACGTCGGCAGAGAAGGATTCTTGAAGCGCGCTTGGGCGTGGAAAGAGCAGTACGGCGGAAGAATAGTCGAGCAACAAAAGGCGCTCGGCATTTCGTGCGACTGGTCGAAGTCCGCTTTCACTATGGACGAAAACTGCTCGAACGCGGTTTTGGAAGCGTTTGTTCGTTACTACAAAAAAGGCTTGATTTACAGAGGAAACCGCATAATCAACTGGTGTCCTCATTGCCACACGGCACTCAGCGACGCAGAGGTTGAATACGAAGAACAGCAATCCAACCTTTGGTATTACAAGTACCCCGTCGTAGGCGAGAACGACGCAATCGTCATTGCGACGACGCGTCCCGAAACCATGCTCGGCGACACGGCGGTTGCGGTCAACCCCAAAGACGAGAAGATGGCAAAATACGTCGGAAAACTCGTCAAACTTCCGCTTACGGACAGAGAAATCCCCGTCGTTGCGGACGATTATTGCGAAATCGGCTTCGGTACGGGCGCGGTTAAAATCACGCCTGCGCACGACCCCAACGACTTCGAACTCGGATTGCGCCACGACTTGCCCGTAATTCAGGTTATCGGCGAGGACGGACTTATGAACGAAAACGCGGGCAAGTATAAGGGAATGGACAGACTCACCGCAAGAAAGGCGATAGTCGAAGATTTGACCGCGCTCGGACTTATGGTGAAAATCGAGCCGTACGCTCACAATGTCGGCACTTGCTATCGTTGCGGCGAAACGGTAGAATCTTTGGTGTCGAAGCAATGGTTCGTCAAGATGAAGCCGCTTGCAGAGCCTGCAATCAAAGCGGTGCGTTCCAAAAAAACCGAGTTTATCCCCAAGAGATTTGAAAATACTTATTTCAACTGGATGGAAAACATCCGCGACTGGTGCATATCCCGTCAACTTTGGTGGGGACACAGAATCCCTGCGTACTACTGCGACGATTGCGGCGAGATGACGGTATCTAAAACCACCGTGGACACTTGCCCCAAGTGCGGCGGACATCACATACATCAGGACGAGGACGTTCTCGACACTTGGTTCAGTTCTGCGCTCTGGCCGTTCAGCACTCTCGGATATCCCAAAAAGACGAAGAATCTGAGTTATTTCTATCCCGGCAACGTACTCGTTACGGGCTACGACATAATCTTCTTCTGGGTTGCGAGAATGATATTCAGCGGCATCGAGTTTATGGGCGAAGTTCCGTTCAGCGAGGTGCTTATACACGGACTCGTGCGCGACGCGCAGGGCAGAAAGATGTCAAAGAGTTTGGGTAACGGTATCGACCCGCTCGAAATTATCGACAAATACGGTGCGGACGCATTGCGTTTCTCGCTCGCAACGGGCATTGCCCCCGGCAGCGACACGAGATTTACAGACGGCAAAATCGAGAGTTGCAGAAACTTCGTAAACAAACTCTGGAACGCGTCGAGATTCGTTATAATGAACATCAAAGACGACGACGATTTGACGCTTCCGTCGAGATTCAACGGCGCTGATAAGTGGATTCTCACTCGCCTCAACGACGTAATCAAGGAAGTCACGATAAACCTCAACAAGTACGAAATCGGGCTTGCGGCGGCAAGACTTTACGACTTCGTGTGGAGCGAGTTCTGCGACTGGTACATCGAAATGAGCAAAACTATGCTCTATTCGGACGACAAGAAGCAACACAACCACGCAATCGCTATGCTTGCGTACGTTTTGGGCGAAATACTCAAACTTTTGCATCCGTTCATACCGTTCGTCACCGAGGAAATCTACTCGAAATTCGCGCCGAAGGGCAGTGTTTTGATGGTTCAAAGTTGGCCGTCCTACAACAAGCACAGAGTGTTCAGAAAGGAAGAGGCGCAGTTCGAGGGACTTAGGGAAATCATAGGTTCGATAAGAAACTTGCGCAACGAAATGAACGTCGCGCCGTCAAAGAAGATAAACGCGTACGTCATTGCCAAAGACCCCAGATTTATCGAGTCGGCAAGCGCGTATATCCAAAAACTCGCGGGCGTGAACGAAGTCAAACTCGTTGAGGACAGAAGCGGACTTGGCGCAAAGGTTAGCGCGATAGTCACGCACGACGCGGAAATTCTCGTTCCTCTTGGCGACCTCATCGACGAGGATAAGGAAAAAGAGCGTATCAATCAAGAGATTGCGCAAACGATGCTAATCATTCAAAAGACGCAAGGACTTTTGGCAAATACGGGATTCGTTTCCAAAGCGCCGCAAAAACTTATCGACAACGAGAAAGACAAACTCGAAAAGGCAAACGAGAAACTTGCAAAACTCAAAGACAAACTCGCAATGTTCGAGTAAGGTGGCAAGATGAGAGTTAGAAACAGTAATAATAGCAAAGCCTGCTTCAAGCAGACTTGGAAATACTTTTTCGACAAGGGCGCGTATCTTATGCTTATGAGCGTCGCCCCTGCGTTGCTGTTGCCGTTTTTGCTCTCGCCGTCCTCGACTCTTTACTATCTTTTCGACTATGAAACGATAAATCCGTCGAATTTTGCGGATATGTACGTCGCAATGCGCGAACTACCGTTTTCCTACTGGTATCTCGGACTTATCGGATTTGCGCTTCTCGTGTTTTTCGTCGCGATTATGTACGGCGTTATAGACACGCATATGCGAATAGGCGTATTCACGATTGCGCCCGACAGAGTGAAAACGAGGCTCAATTTCAACCTTTTGACCTCGCTTTTGTTCTGCTTGCTCGCATTCTGCTCGTTCGAAATATTCAACTTGCTTGCGACCGTTTTGTACTATCTATGGTGGGTTACGTTCAAGAGCAGGGTGACGTGGCTCGTGTTCTCGTCGCTTACGCTCGTATTGATGCAGTTTTCGATGATACTCATTATGTCGATAGTCATACTTTGGCCGCCGTACTGTCTGCATACGGGGCTTCCCAAGAAAGCCGCGCTTCGCCAAGCGGTCAGAAGTATGTCGGGACGGCTTGCAAACACGTTCTTCACGATACTTTTGTGCGTGCTTCCCGTCGAGATTTGTATGATTGTGACGGGCGCGCTCAAATGCGGCGTAATCGCGGAAGTGCTTTTGGACGCTATTGCGTATCTGTACGTCGTTCCGTTCTACGTCACGCTTATGTACAATCTTTTTTACGAGGTCACGGGCACTGAACGTATGGACTTGGAAAAGAAGAAAAAAGATATTTGGTCAAAATAAAATCCGCAAATTCGGTTTTGCGAAAAATATGAGGCTATGCCTCGGAGAGTAATATGGAATTTAAGTATTCGTTATCCCTGTTGTTTTCAAATATGGGTCACGCGGTGAAGATCTTTTTGTGGATCGTCATATCCCTCGTGCTGTCGATTGCCATCGGCGCGGCGATAATTCTGCCGATATGGAACGCACTTTCGGCTGTCGGCGACGTAAACGCATACGTTTTAGCGATAAAGGACAGCGTAGCGTCGGTGTGGGACGGCTCGTCCACCATACGCGGCGCAATCGGCGACGTGTTGCACTCGCTCGAAGGCGTGTTCGGTATATGTGCGCAGAACGTCGGAATCACCGTCGGACTCGTGTTCGCAGGGATTTTCGTCTATGCGCTTTACTGCTTCGTTTTCGGACTTTCGTACTACACGAACGCCGACATAATCAACAATCTTATGGCGTCGAATATGCGCTACGGATTTGCCAGCAATATGGCTCTCAACTTCAAAAAATGCTGCAAGTATTCGGCGGCAAGGCTCACGATAACACTTCCCATCGACTTGATATTTGCCGCGTTGATGTTGTCCATTTTGTTCGGACTTTTCGATTCGATAGCGTTTTTCGTGATGCCCATACTCATCGTCGTGGGCATTTGCATATGCTCGTTGCGCGCCACGCTTTTGGCAGGGTGGTTGCCTAGAATGATTTTCCATCCCGAAGAGAGCGTATACACGAGTTTCACGAGAAGTTTGACATATGTCAAGAGCAACGTCGGCGGACTTTTCAAATCCTATGCGGTGACGTTCACGATAGTGTATCTTTGCACCATGACGTTTGCAATCCCCACTGGCGGACTTATGTCCCTCATCTTGCCGTCGATGTACTACTTTATGCTCAGGGCAATCGAACTTATCGGCTACTACAAGACCAAAGGATTCAGTTTCTACACGGACGCAACGACGGTTATCAACACGGTTGAGTACGGTTTCCGCGCCGAACAGCAGTCGGACAACTACGACTACGAGGCGCAGGACGGACGTCAGATAACCATAGACGAGTACGTCAAGGACAAATCCGACGAGGAAAAATCGGACGAAGAATAAAAGCAACGTATTGCGCAAGTCGCAATAGCGAGATAAAAAATAGAATCGCAAAAGACCTACAACAAACGGACATTTTTAGGAGCGAAGTATGAAGTTTAGAATGAATTTCGGCATAGTCAAAACGGTTATCGTTGCCGTGGTAATCTTGGGTGCGCTGGCAATCGGCGGACTCGACATAGCGATGATATCGGGCGCAAACGGCGTAAGCACTCAACAGCCGGCAGTTGCGTGGGTATCCCTCGTTGCCGCGCTCGTCATAGCGGTTGCCGCCGCGCTCGTGCTTTTCAACAGTTACTACGGATTCAAAGACGACAAAATGATTGCCGTTCTCGGCTTTTTCGTGGACAAAATCAAGTACGACGACGTCGTTTGCATAAAGCAAAACAGCATAACGCGCGAGATTTACGTCATCGTCAAAGGACAAAACGAACAAGACGGCGAGATGAGTTTCAAAGTGAATATCGCAACGGGCAAAATCGACGCTTTCATTCACGAAATGCGCAATCATATCGGCGAAGTCATCGTCGAAGTTTTCACACCCGAAAAGAAAGACAAAAACAAAAAATAATTTTCGATTTACTCTGTAAATCGTCAAATGAGAATACGAGCCGTATGCGCGATATGTAGACACAAAGATATGCACAAAACGGCGTGCATAAATTAGAAAAATGATTGAACTTATAAATCAGGCAACCTATTATCTTAACGGAAAACTCGTAGACGAGGAACAATTAAGAGCGGCATGCGTAAAGCCGAGCAAGCAAGGCACGATTGCGTATTCGGTGCTGTCCTCGCACAACCTTTCGGGGCGTGAGGACAAACTCAATATCCGTTTCGACGCAATGGCTTCGCACGACATAACCTACGTCGGCATAATTCAGTCGGCAAAGGCGAGCGGACTTAGCGAATTTCCCGTTCCGTACGTTTTGACCAACTGTCACAACTCGCTTTGCGCGGTAGGCGGCACGATAAACGAGGACGACCACGTTTTCGGACTCTCTTGCGCAAAGAAGTACGGCGGAATCTACGTTCCCGCAAACGTGGCCGTAATCCACAGTTATATGCGCGAGATGTTTGCAGGTTGCGGCAAAATGATACTCGGAAGCGACTCGCACACACGCTACGGCGCAATCGGCACTATGGCGATAGGCGAGGGCGGACCCGAACTTGTCAAACAACTTTTGAAGCGCACGTACGACGTAGATTATCCGCGCGTCATAGCGGTATGTTTGAGCGGCAAAGTCCGCAAGGGCGTAGGACCGCAAGACGTTGCGCTTGCCATAATCGGCAAAGTGTTTAAGAGCGGATTCGTCAAAAATTGCATTCTCGAATTCGTGGGCGACGGCATAGCCGAACTTCCTATGGAATTTAGAAACGGCATAGACGTTATGACCACCGAAAGCGCGTGCCTTTCGTCCATATGGTGCACCGACGAAAAGACGAGAGAGTATCTCAAAACCTATCATAGAGAGAACGAATATAAACGTCTTGCGCCGCAAAACGGCGCTCTGTACGACGGCGGAATTTTGGTCGATTTGAGCAAAGTCGAGCCTATGATTGCGCTTCCGTTCCATCCCTCGAACGTCTATAAACTTGCGGACGTAATCGCAAATCCGTACGATATTTTGTCAGAAGTCGAAAAGGAAGGCAACAAACTTTTGGGCTTGAAAGAGGGCGCGTTCCGCCTTACCGACAAGATAAAAGACGGCAAAATCGTCGTATCGCAAGGCGTAATCGCAGGTTGCGCAGGCGGCACTTACGACAATATCGCGCTTGCCGCAAACATACTTAAAGGCAGAAGCGTGGGAAGCGGCGCGTTTTCGCTCAACGTATACGCAGGCTCTCAACCCACCAATCTTGCGCTCGTCAGAAACGGCTCTATCGCATCTCTCATCGAGAGCGGCGCAGTCGTCAAACCTTGTTTCTGCGGTCCGTGCTTCGGCGCAGGCGACGTTCCGTGCAACAACGGATTCAGTATTCGACATACGACGAGAAACTTTGAAAGACGAGAGGGAAGCAAGCCTTCGGACAATCAAATCGCTTCGGTTGCGCTTATGGACGCACGCTCTATTGCGGCTACGGCGGCAAACGGCGGCGTGTTGACTTCCGCTTTGGACGTCGATTTCGACGACAACTTTGCGCCATTCGAATACGACGAAAAAGCGTATACGTCGCGAGTGTACAACGGCTTCGGCAAAGCGGATTCTTCCGAGCAACTCGTGTACGGTCCGAACATCACCGACATTCCGACAATTTCGCCGCTCAAAAACAATCTTGCGCTCAAACTTTGCAGCGTAATAAACGACCCAGTCACCACCACGGACGAACTCATACCGTCGGGCGAAACGTCCTCTTACAGAAGCAATCCTTTGCGCCTTGCTGAGTTTGCGCTTTCGAGAAAAGACCCCTCGTACGTCGGCGAAAGCAAAAAAGTGCGCGACGGCGAGAATAACGACGTAAAAGTGGTTTTGAAGCAACTCGGAATATCCGTCGACGATACGACGATTTCCTCTTGCATATTTGCCGTCAAACCCGGCGACGGAAGCGCGAGAGAGCAAGCGGCAAGTTGCCAACGCTTCCTTTCGGGCGGCGCGAATATCGCAAGAGAGTACGCAACCAAGCGTTATCGCTCTAACCTCATAAACTGGGGTATGCTTCCGCTCATAGACGACAAAACCGACTATCTAAAAGGGGATATCCTGGTTATCGAGAACGTGAGAGAAGTCATATCGAGCGGCAAAACGCAGTTTGAGGCGCACCTCGTTCGTGACGGAAAATCGCAAAACGTCACTTTGCGTATGGACGCTCTCACCGACAGCGAAAAACAAATCATTCTCGACGGTTGCCTTATCAACTACTATAAGCGCGGTTGAATCGTTCTTTAATAGCGAACATTATACGGCGTTGTAGCGAGTAAAGCATAAAATTATGTCACCGACTCGATTCCGCGCGCATAAGATTATGCGAGGTGGCTTATCGAAATCGTCGTCGAAATTGACTTGAACAGAATAGAGCAAAACGTCCTTGCGACAAAGCGGCTCGTCGGCGTTCCCGTTATGCTTATGGTCAAAGCGGACGCATACGGACACGGACTCGTAAAGGTCGCAAAGCGAGTGGAAAACCTCGTTTCCGCTTTCGGCGTGGAAACTCTCGAAGAAGGGTTGAAACTAAGACGCGCGGGCATAAAACGCGACGTTCTCGTGCTTGCCCTCTGCGAAAACGAGATTTATAGGGCATATCGGCAGGATTTGACAATAGGATTGCACAATCGAGAGCAGTTCGCAAAAATCGTGAGTTTGATAAATTCAAACCGCATAAATCCCGCAAAACTGAAAGCGCACGTCAAAGTCGACAGCGGTATGCACAGGCTGGGCTTTTGCCTTGACGAACTTCAAATCGTCTTGCCAAAGGCAAAAGCGCTCGGCATAAACGTTTCGTGTATATATTCGCATTTGCGCGACGAAACCGAATCGCAAAAGAGCGCGTTCGACAAGTTCGTCGAGGTCGCAAAAGGGTATTATCCCGATATAAAAGCGCACCTTGCTTCGAGCCATTCGCTTTTCAATCCGAATTTGCGCTACGACGGCGTTCGGCTCGGCATAAACGCATACGATGGCGCAATGAGCGCGTATTCGCAAGTCATCGAATCTCGGTGTTTGCAAGCGGGCGAAAGAGTGAGTTACGGCGATTTTGCTTTGCAAAAGGCGACGAACACGGCGGTGGTTTTCGGCGGATATGCCGATTCGATTGCAAGAGAGAATCCCTCGTCCGTGTGGATTTGCGGCAAAAAATGCGCCGTAATCGGCAACGTGTGTATGGACTGTTTCGTCGTAGATACCGACGATTTAGCGGCAAAAGTCGGTGAAAAAGTTCTGCTTTTCGACGGCGACAAAGCAAGCGAAGTCGCACGCGAGCGAAACACAATAGAATATTGCCTTATGACCTCGCAAAAGGGCAGAATAAAGAGAGTATATCTCAACTAATTACTACACAAAATTATCAACGTAATACGGCTGAAAAATGAACAAAATCGAAGCACGAAAACTCGCAAAAGCGCAAATCTCGAAAATGAGTTCGGCGCAAAAAGAATGGGCAAGCGGCGCAATCGCCGCCGCCCTTTCGGGACTTTTCGGGTTTACGCACCCGCC
>URTQ01000029.1 GCA_900550855.1 uncultured Eubacteriales bacterium | reverse complement strand
CAAAGGCAACGGAAACACGCAAGTTTGCGTATTGCCGAGAGCCTTGCTAGATTATTTTGCCACTAACGCGCAGAAAATCTTTGCTATCAAAATAAGACGGACAAGGAATCAAGCCGCAGTTTCGCAAGATTGGCTGCTTGTTTTTGCGTGCTACGCACGCAAGTGGAAAATATAAATACATACAAAATATTTCTTTAAGGTGGACTATGGGATTTTTTCAAAAAATCGTACAAGGGATAAAGAAAACCAAAGACGCGTTTTCAAAGAAATTGTTTTTTGCTTTCTCGGCAAGAGAACTCAACGACGAGTTCTATGAGAATCTCGAAGAAGCGTTGCTCACCGCTGACGTCGGTATAACCGCAACCGAAAACCTCATAGACGAACTCAAAGACGAGATTTTCAAACGCAAAATCAAGAAACCCGAAGACGCAAAAGACGTTCTTGCCGAACTTATGACAGAGGATATCGACTACGATATTCCCGAATATGAATATCCGCTCGTCATATTGCTTTCGGGCGTAAACGGCGTTGGCAAAACCACCGCAATCGGCAAACTCGCGCATATGTTCAAAGAGCAAGGACATTCGGTTGTCGTTGCCGCCGCAGATACGTTCAGAGCCGCTGCAAGCGAGCAACTCGAAGTGTGGGGCGAGCGCGCGGGCGTGAGAGTTATCCGTCACAACGAGGGCGCAGACCCTGCGGCTGTCGTGTTCGACGCGATTTCTTCGGCAAAAGCAAAGGGCAACGACGTGATTTTGGTTGACACCGCAGGCAGACTTCACAACAAAAAGAACCTTATGGCAGAACTTCAAAAGATTTGCCGAGTGGTTGAGCGTGAATTGCCGAACGCAGACTTTCGCAAATATCTCGTTCTCGACGCGACGACGGGTCAAAACGCAGTGTCGCAAGCGGAAATTTTCAGTGAGGACATCGACACGGACGGCATTATCCTCACCAAACTCGACGGAACGGCAAAGGGCGGCGTGGTGCTTGCGATAAGCGAGGAACTCGGACTTCCCGTTGTGTACGTCGGCGTCGGTGAAAAAATCGACGATTTGATTCCGTTCGACGCAAAAGACTTTATCAACGCGTTGCTGTGATAAATCAAAATAAACGCGTTAGATAGCCGAAAATTGTGCATTTCCGATTATCGTCGAACGAATAAACAATCAATTCAATATAGTTATTATAAAATATTTTTAGGTGTCTTGCAAAAATGCTTGACACCTTTTTTATTTTGGCGTATGATAGTGTCAAGTTAAAATGCTTGATAGGGTTATATGGATAGATTTGAAATTTCTACGCTCAGAAGTTACTACGGTGCGCTTCTGACTCAAAGACAAAACGATTTGCTCGTTATGCACTATGACGAGGATTTGTCTTTCGGGGAAATCGCAAACATCGTCGGCATATCTCGTCAAGCCGTTCTCGACGGCATAAACAAGGGCGAAAAACACCTTTGCGAGTACGAACAAAAACTTCGTCTTGTCGAGAAAGACAAAAAAATGCACGCCGTTATCGATTCGCTCGAAAAGGTCGATAACGAAACTGCAAAAAATTGCGCTCAGCAACTTCGGTTGTTAATGGAGGAATAAATGGCACTTTTTGAAAGTTTATCCGACAGAATGAACCATATATTTTCCAAACTTCGCAACAAAGGCAAGTTGACGGAATTGGAAATCAAGCAAGCGATGCGTGAAATCCGCGTGGCTTTGCTCGAAGCGGACGTAAACTACAACGTCGTCAAGGATTTTACGGCAAAAGTGAGCGAAAAGGCACTCGGCGAGGATATTCTCAAATCCTTGACCCCTGCGCAACAAATCGTCAAAATCGTCAACGAGGAACTTTGCGCGTTGATGGGCAGTACGCATCAGAAACTTGCCGTAAGCGACAAGCAACCCACGATTTATATGATGTGCGGTTTGCAAGGCGCGGGCAAGACGACGATGTGCGGCAAACTTGCAACGTATCTCAAAAAGCAAAACAAAAAGGTGCTTTTGGTTGCAGGGGATATATACAGACCTGCGGCAATCCAACAACTTCACGTCGTTGCGAAAAAGGCTAACACCGAATGTTTCGATATGGGTCAAGTCGACCCTGTGAAGATTGCAAAGGCAGGCGTCGAGTACGCCCTCAAAAACGGCTACGACACGATGATTATCGACACGGCAGGACGTTTGCATATCGACGAAAACCTTATGCAAGAGTTGATAAACGTCAAAAACGCCGTCAAACCCACCGAAATTTTGCTTGTGGTTGACAGTATGACGGGTCAAGATGCAGTCACAGTTGCGGATACTTTCAACAAGAAACTCGATATCACCGGCGTGATTATGACCAAACTCGACGGCGACACGAGGGGCGGCGCGGCACTTTCAATAAAGGCAGTGACCGGCAAACCCATCAAATTTAACGGTACGGGCGAGAAGATGGAAGACCTCGAACCTTTCCATCCCGAACGTATGGCGTCGAGGATTCTCGGTATGGGCGACGTGCTTACCCTCATCGAGAAAGCCGAAGCCGCGATTTCGCAAGAAGAGGCGGTGAAACTTCAAAAGAAACTCAAAGAAAATTCTTTTGACCTCGAAGACTACTTGCAACAACTCGACAGTATGAAGAAGATGGGTAATCTTCAAGATATGATGTCGATGATACCCGGCTTTTCGGGCAAACTCAAACAGGGCGCGCAAATCGACGAAAAGCAGATTGCAAGGACGAAAGCAATCATTCAATCGATGACGCCGAAAGAGAGAAGGAATCCCGAAATCATAAAAGCGTCGCAAAAGAAACGTATATCCAAAGGAAGCGGAACTTCCATTCAAGAAGTCAATCAACTGCTCAAACAGTTTGAAATGACAAAGGATATGATGGCAAGAATGCAAAAGGGCGGACTTAAAGGTTTGAGAGGTCTTAAAGGCTTGTTCTGATAAAAAACCGCACGAAGTATTCCAAAAATCGCAAAAATATAGAAATATATCAATAAAAATCTTAATTACAAATGGAGGATTAACTATTATGGTTAAACTTAGACTCACCAGAATGGGCGCAACAAAAGCACCTTTCTATCGTATCGTTGCAATGGATTCTCGCAAAGCAAGAGACGGCAAATATATCGACCAAATCGGTTTCTATAACCCCGTTTCCGAACCCAAGCAAATCGTTATCGACGCCGACAAAGCAAAAGAATGGCTCGCAAAAGGCGCACAACCCACCGATACGGTTATGGGCTTGCTCGTTTCTCAGGGTATCGTCGAGAAGAAGTAATTGGTGACGACAATGATTGAACTGGTCGAATATCTTGTTTCCTCTCTCGTTCCCGACGGCGATTACACCGTCGAACAAAGAGACGGAAACAATGCAAACGACATCGTTATCACGATTGCAAAAAAGGACATCGGCAAGATTATCGGCAAGCAAGGCAGAATCGCAAAAGCAATTCGCACGCTCGTCAAATCCGCAAGTTCGAAGAGCAACGTGAGATACAATGTTGTCATCGAAGAAAAAGATGAAATCTGAATTGACAATAGGCAAGGTGCTTAAACCGCGCGGCTTGAAAGGGGAACTCAAAATCGAGATATATTCCTCCGATTCCGCACGGTTTTCTCGCCTTAAAAAACTCAAAATCGACGGAATCGAGTACGCGGTGGAACACATCTCGCCCGAAGGCGCGGTGGGTTACGTCACTTTGCAGGGCATAGATACCGTCGAAAAAGCCGAACTTTTGCGAAATAAACTCATCACCGCAAACAGAAACGACCTTCCCAAACTTCCCGACGGCAAGTATTATATCGTGGATATGATAGGACTCGACGTCGTTGTGGCAGGCGAGGTTATAGGCGAGGTATGCGACGTGTTGCAGTACGGTTCGGCAGACGTATACGTTGTCAAAAACGGTCAGGAATCGCTCAGTTTTCCCGCAATCGGCAATTTGATTAAGCAAGTCGACCTCGAAAACGGCAAAATGGTTCTCGACGATGTGATTTTTCCGCGTGTAGTCGTGTACAACTGATATGAAATTTGACGTATTGACGATATTTCCCGAATACTTTTCCGTCCTGAATCAAAGCCTTTTAGGCAAGGCTATCGATTCGGGCAAATTCGGCGTTGAAATAACGAATATACGCGACTTTTCACAGGATAAACACCTCAAAACAGACGATACGCCATACGGTGGCGGCGCAGGTATGGTTATGACGCCCGACCCCATCGTGAGCGCAATCGAAACGGTTGACCCTAATCACGAGGCGTGGCGCGTTTATATGTCGCCGAGAGGCACGAAACTCTGTCAAAAGAAGGTTGAAAGCCTCGCAAAAGAGGGCAGAATACTCATTCTTTGCGGCGATTACGAGGGCGTTGACCAACGCGCGCTCGACATCTGCATTGACGAGGAATTGTCCATAGGCGATTACGTTCTTACGGGCGGCGAATTGCCTGCGCTCGTGGTGATAAACACCGTTGCGAGATACATCGACGGCGTTTTAGGCTCGGACGAATCGACGAGCGAGGAAAGTTTTTCAAACGGACTTTTGGAATATCCGCAGTACACTCGCCCCGAAGTTTACAGGGGCAGAAGCGTACCCGAAGTTTTGCTCGGCGGCAATCACAAGGATATTGCGAAATGGCGAGAGGAAAAATCCCTCGAAATCACTATGAAAAACCGTCCCGACCTTTTTAAAGACGCGGATTTGAAAGCGTACTTGCCCAAAAAGAAGAAAAAACACCGTCGATAATCGACGGCTTTTTTGAAGTTTACAACGAAAACAATCAAGGCGAAAACGCATCGTTTTGCGGATTCGTTTTGAGTTATAAAAGCGGCAAATATATTGTCGCAAAATGCAAAAACGTGCCGATAGAATGCCGATTTCGACTATCGCAATCGGATTATGACAATGGATTTCGAATCGATATAATTTATTGCGAAAATCGGTTGCTGTCGACAAAGTCGGATTGTAAAATAATAAGCAACAAAGAAGGACTCTATGAACATACAATGGTTTCCCGGTCATATGACGAAAGCGATAAGAATGATGGAAGACAATCTTCGTCTTGTCGACGCGCTCATTTACGTCATCGACGCAAGAGCGGTTTATTCTTGCGATAATCCGCTTTTCAACAAACTTTTGCAAGGCAAAAAGGTGCTTTACGTTTTCAACAAGTGCGACCTCGTTGAAAAAAGCGACCTCGATTTGTGGTGCAAAGAATTTGAAAAACAGGGCAAACCGTACGTCAAGGCGATAGGCACGTCGGGTGATTGTTCGCAAATCGTTGCGGGACTCAAACGCGTCGTTGCCGACAAAATCGAAAAATACGCGCAAAAAGGCGCAAATATATCCGTCAGAGCGATGGTTGTCGGCGTTCCCAACAGCGGGAAATCGACGATAATCAACGCTATGGTGAAAAAAGCGAAAGCAGTGACGGGGGATAGACCCGGGGTAACGCGCGGCAAACAATGGCTTTCCATCGACAACGTGGACTTTTTGGACACGCCCGGAACGCTTTGGGGCAAGTTCGAAGACCAAAAAGTTGCGCACCACCTCGCGTATATCGGCTCGATACGAGAGGATATTCTCGACGTAAGCGAACTTGCGTTCGACTTTATCGGCGAAATGAAAACGCTCTATCCCGAATCACTCAAAAGCCGCTACAATCTCGACGTTTTGAGTGAGGAAACTATTGATATTTTCGAACAAATCGCAATGTCGCGCGGCTTCAAACTCAAAGGCAATCAACCCGATTACGAACGCACGGCAAAAATGATTATCGACGAGTTCAGAAAGGGTAAACTCGGCAAAATTATGCTCGAAAAGCCGAGAAAACTCGTGCTTTCCGACAAATAGTTGAGCAGAATAAATAAAATCAAGTGCAACGAAACAATTACGACTAATTGGGCAAATAATCAGTCAAAAGACAATAAAAGGCAATACGAAGGAAAAATTATGGTTGACCCGAAAGATTTGATGACGTACGAAAACCAACTGCGCGAAAAAGGCTATCGCTATATCTGCGGTATCGACGAAGTGGGCAGAGGACCTCTTGCAGGTCCTGTGACTTGCACCGCCGTTATTATGGATTTGGACGACCTCATAGTCGGCGTGAACGACAGCAAGAAAGTGAGCAAAGGCAAGCGCGAAAAGTTGTACGACGTCATACTTTCAAAAGCGGTTGCGGTGAGTACTGTTTCCTATCCGCCCGAAAAAATCGACGAAATGAACATTTTGAACGCCACCAAAGCCTGTATGCGCGACGCGATTATGTCGCTTTCGGTAAAGCCCGACGTGGTTATCGTCGACGCGCTTCAACTCGACATTCCGTACAAGACGTTCGGAATCATTCACGGCGACGCGCTTTCCTATTCGATTGCCGCCGCTTCCATCGTCGCAAAGGTGACGAGGGATAGATATATGGAAGAAATGGCAAAGGTCTATCCCGAGTACGACTTCGAGCATAATATGGGCTACGGCACTGCAAAGCACATCGCCGCGCTAAAAGAATACGGCGCAACGCCCATTCATAGAAAATCCTTTATAGGAAACTTTGTGAAATGAACACGAGATTCGCAGGCGACGTAGGCGAGAAAATCGCCGCCGATTACCTTGAAAAAGAAGGGTATAAAATCCTCGAACACAACGCGAAATACTGCGATTGCGAAGTGGACTTGATTTGCGAGTGTTACACCGACGAAAGCGGCAATCTAATCGGGCGAAACGCAAAAGATAAGTTTGTCGAAAAGGTGCATAAACTCTTGAAAATTCAGCCTCTTAAAAGGGGCGAAAGGACAATCGTTTTCGTGGAAGTCAAGACGAGATACGGCAGTGAGTTCGGTTCTGCCGAAGAAGCCGTGACGGCGTACAAGGCGGGAAGATACGTCACCGCCGCAAAGTCGTATTTGTCGCAAAAGCGCATAAGCGGAACAAACGTGCGATTCGACATTATCGCAATCGACGACGAGGGAATCCGCCATATCGAAAACGCCTTTTGCGTGAACGACGCGAAATATCCGCGCAAATAACCTCATATCGATACCGATTCGAAACGATGCAAAACGCTGCGAAAAACCGCTCGGAAAAGTGCGGAAATAGTGCGAAAATAAGGTAAAAATTCAAAAATTTGATTAAATGTCAAAATATATTGATTTTTTGCTTGTTTAATAAATTTATTTATGATAATATAACACGCGTGACTCGGATGTTCCGCCGAACAAGAGACGCTTGTCGTGAACATCGCGCAAATACAGGAGGTCAAAAATGAACATTATCGACACAATCGAAAAAGAGGGTATGAAACAAAACTTGCCCGAAATCGCAATCGGCGACACCGTCAGAGTGAACGTCAAAGTCGTTGAAGGTACGAGAGAACGTATCCAAACTTACGAGGGAATCGTCATTGCAAGAAAGAACGGCGGCATCCGCGAAACAATCGTTGTTCGTCGTATCGCGTGCGGCGTCGGCGTTGAAAGAACGTTCCCGCTTCATTCGCCCAAGATCGACAGCATTCAAGTCGTTCGTCACGGCAAAGTCAGACGTGCAAAACTCTATTACTTGAAAGAAAGAACCGGCAAAGCGGCAAAACTTAAAGAAGTCTAATCGCTTGCTTGATTTTTCAGAGGAACACAATGAAAAGAAAAACAATTTTCATAAGTGCGTTAGTGCTGGTATTCGTACTGGCACTTTTCGCATTTACGGCTTGCAACAACGCTGAGTCCCAAGAGGGCGTAAATCTCGTCACAAACGGCGACTTTTCAAACTTTACGTCCGAAAACAAGTTCGAGGGTTGGACGACGTCTTCTTCGAGCGTGGCTTTTGCAAGAGTTCAACGTTCGGATTCCGAAAGCAACGACAACGTTCTCAAACTCGAAAACAAGTCTGCGGGATACAGTTATCTCAAACAATCCGTCAAGGTCGAAGTCAACAAAATCTACAAAGTGACCGTCGATATCAGAATCGATTCCGACCTTTCCAACAAGCAAGGCGCATACGTCGCTTTCCTTGAAAACGTCGACTACAAGTTCGTGTCGCGCTCGCAAAAGACCAACGGATTCGTGACGAGCACTTTCTACGTCAAACCCAAGAACACCGACTATCTCACGATTGCGCTTTGCCTCGGCTCGAACGAGAACAACTGCACAGGCACTGTGTACTTCGACAACGTGAACGTATCGAGAGTCGGTGAAGTGGCGGAAGGTTACGACCTTATCAACTTCAAGAAGGCGACCACCGTTTACACCAACACTGACGTCAACGGCATCTGCTTCACGGTGCTTATGAGTTTGTTCGGCGTTGCGCTTCTTGCTTGCGCATACGTCCTTATCAGACGCTTGTACGCAAGAAAAGACGCTTTCGTCGATTTCGGCAAAACCGCGGTTTACGACAAAAAGTCCGACGTGCTTACGAAAAAGTGGTATCAAAACGACGCGTTTATCGTGTCTATGATTCTTCTTGCAGCCGCCGCGCTTCGCCTCGTGATTTTGCTCACGATGTACGGTATGGGCAGTGAAATGTCGAATACGCTCAACGTCGCAAGAAAATATCTCGGCGTAAACAACGGCGTTTTCAACTTCGCAGAGAAGATGGCTACCGCAAACACGACCGTGACGTACTCGCCGGGCGTGATTTACATCTTGTCCGTACTTGGATTCATCGGACAGGGAATGGACGACGCTTCGCTTTCAATCTTGCTTCGCCTTATCAACGTACTTGCCGATTTGGCAGTCGTCGCGATGATTTACTTCTACGGCAAAAAGCAAGTCGGCAACAAACTCGCAACCGTTTACGCAAGCGTTTACGCAATGTTGCCGTTCGCGCTTATGGTGAGCGGACACAGCGCAACTTTCGAGAGCCTTTTGATTGCTCTCGTCGTGGGCGCGCTCATTCTTATGATCAACAAGAAGTATATCTCAACCTACTTCGTTATGACTCTCGCCGCAGTCCTCGATTTGAGAGCGATGGCGATTGCGCCGATCGTGGTTGCATACTTCGTGTATATGTACATCAAGGATAACGACGACAAGAAGAAGTTCACCTCGAACAGAGCGAAAATCGTGTTCGGTTTGCCCGCTTGCTTCGTGCTTGCTTACGCGCTTACCATTCCTTGCGCGATTCACCAAATCGCCGCAGGCGACGCTTTCTACGGATTCAAGATGATGATGGGTCAAATGACCAACGTCAACTACTTCGTAAAGAACGCGTTCAACCTCTACGGTATGGTTGGTATGAACGGCAAGTCCTCGCAACAAAGCGTCAATATCCTCAACCTTATTTTCCTCTTGGTGCTCGAAGCATACGTCATTTCGCTTTACTTCAAGAACCGTAATAAACAAGAACTCTTGCTTCTTGCGTCCTTCACGTTCGCAGTTATCGCAGTGTTCACAATCAAAGTGACGTACACCTACTTGTTCCTCGCAATCGCGCTTGCGTTCATCTTCACGATGGTCAGCGGCGACAAGAGAATGTTCTTCGTCACAAGCGGAATGTCCTTCCTCGGCTTCCTCAACTACGCTCAACTTATGAACCAAAGCGGATTCGTCAAGAGCGGCGTGTTGTCAAGCGCAATCACCAACTTCGAAACGACGGGCGCGTTCTACATCACGTTCTGCGTATTCACGGTTATCCTCATCGGTTACTACGCATACGTCAGTTATTCGATTACGAACAATTCCAAGATTGTCGACATCAAGGCTATGCCCGAAACCGTCGGCAACACTTTGAAAGCGTTTGTCAAGAGAGTGGGCGCAAAACTCAAAAAGGAAGACGTCGAATAAGAATCGACAAACTTAAACGAAAACGGCACTCGAAAGAGTGCCGTTTTTTTGATTGTTCAATCGTGATTTTAACTAACTAATTACTTGTCGTTTGCCGACGAATTTACGGATTTGCTTGTAAAATAGCAATCGACCGAAACGGTGATTTATCTGCGTTTTGCCGCTTTCGTTATTTGTTCGAGGGCAGATTCTTTTCAAGGCAACGGAAGGGCATAAACTTTCCTGCCAAGTCGTTCATTTGCGCCGCGTCCATATGCTCGAATATAACGTTGTTTGCGTATTTCGTCGCGTCTTCGAGAGTTTCTTGCGACTTTATCGTCCACATAAGGATAGGCACTTTTTTGCCCCATTTGACAATCCACTTGTTTTCTTTGAGTTTTCTGTCAACCGCGCGAACGTCGTATGCAATGAAGTCGGGGCGGGTGATTTTGTTTATCCAAAGTTTGCCCATAAAGTCGGTTGCCCACCATCTGTTGCGCTTTCCGTCGGGGGAACACCAAGTGCATAGTTCGCCAACGGCGTAGTCGGAATGGCGTTTTGCATACAAAACCGCGCCGAAATCGAAGGATTGAAGGGCGATGTTGCCTTTGTAGCCCACTTCGTTCAAAACCTTTATGGTTTCTCTCACGATACGGTGATTGAAAGGATTGATACCCTTGATTTCGCAAAGGATACCGACTTTTCCGTCTACGAGAGCGAGGAACTCTTTGAAAGTGGGAATCGTATATTCTGAATTTGCAAGGGGATAGGATTTGAGTTCCGCCACGGTGCAGTCTTTTACGAGTTTGTCGATTCCGCAAACTCTTTTGAGGTTGTCGTCGTGGAAAACGACCACTTCGCCGTCTTTGGAAACGTGAACGTCGATTTCGATGTTGAAGTTATGCGCAATCGCTTGTTCGTAAGCGGGCATACTGTTTTCGGGATACTGTTCGTCGTGCAAACCGCGATGTGCAATGGGTCTGTCGAAAAGCCATTGAAAATTCATACTTAACCCTCGTATTTGTCTTTTTATTTTGTTGATAAAATTTTATTATTCAATTATAATAAAGTCAATAGTTTTCAAAATTTATTCCGAATTTTTGCGATATTGCGGAAGTTCGAGAACGAAGAGGGCAAGTTGAGCAAGAAACACATACGCAATTTTTCCATAATCGCGCACATCGACCACGGCAAGAGTACGCTTGCCGACCGACTCATCGAAAAGACGGGTACGGTTTCCGCGCGCGAAATGTCCGAGCAACTTCTCGACAATATGGAAATCGAAAAAGAGAGAGGAATCACAATAAAACTTCAAACGTGCAGGCTGTACTATCAGTATAAGGGCGAGGAATACATTTTCAACCTTATCGACACCCCCGGGCACGTTGACTTCACTTACGAAGTGTCACGCTCTCTCGCCGCTTGCGAAGGCGCGTTGCTCGTTGTCGACGCAACGCAAGGCGTAGAGGCTCAAACGCTGTCAAACGTCTATCTCGCTCTTGAAAACGACCTTGAAATATTGCCCGTAATCAACAAAATCGACCTTGCTTCCGCCGACGTGGACGCAGTGAAACTGGAAGTTGAGGACATCATAGGACTCGACACCGACGGTTGTCCGCTCGTATCGGCAAAAGAGGGTATAGGAATCGACAATCTAATCGAACAGATAATCGAAAAACTGCCTGCGCCGAAGGGTGACGACGAAGCGCCGCTCAAAGCGTTGATTTTCGACAGTTTTTACGACAATTATCGCGGCGCAATCTCTATGGTGCGCATTATGGACGGCACGGTCAAGGTCGGCGATACGATAAAAATGATGTCGTCGGGCAAGACGTTCGAAGTTGTCGAAGTCGGTTATTTTTCACCCGGTATGCGCCCTTGCGACGTGTTGAGTTCGGGCGAAGTCGGCTATATCGCGGCAAGCATAAAGAACGTAAGCGACACGGCTGTCGGCGATACGATAACCAACGCGCAAAATCCCGCAAAAGAGGCGCTTCCCGGGTATAAAAAGGCAACGCCGATGGTGTATACGGGCGTTTTCCCCGCGGACGGCGCAAGATACGACGATTTGAAAGAGGCTCTTTTGAAATTACAACTCAACGACGCCTCATTAAGTTTCGACCCCGAAGTATCCACCGCGCTCGGATTCGGTTTCCGTTGCGGTTTTCTCGGACTTTTGCATATGGAAATCATCGAGGAACGCCTCGAAAGAGAGTTCGACC
>URTQ01000028.1 GCA_900550855.1 uncultured Eubacteriales bacterium | reverse complement strand
GCGAGCGCGCCCTGTTGGGCGGTGAACATCGTGATGACTACGCAGTTGATGTAAATTCCCATTGCGGAAATGTTGTCGATCATTCTCTCGACTTCACTGCCGTAAGTAATGCCGTAGTCGGCGCGGATTTTATTGCGCTCGATTGCGTTTGCGTTTATGCAAATGATAAGTTCCGCCTTGTCGCGAAGTTTTTGAAGAAGTTTGATTTTCGCCGCCTTATCGAAGCCGGGAAGCACCCTTGCGGCGTGCAAATCGTCAAAGAGTTTTCCGCCGAATTCAAGGTAGAGTTTGTCGAAGCGATTGATACGCTGCAAAATATGCTCCGACTGTTTTTGCATATACATATTGCTGTCAAAACCGATTTTGTTCATAAGACTTCCTTTGTGTTGTCGGGTGCGTGTTCCCGCGGTATTCTTTCGGGTGTGTGCAGAGCCCACCCTCAATTATTAATTAATAATTATTAATTTTTAATTTTCAACGAAACTCATTCTTCGTCGTCGTTAAGAGGCGTGACGAGCGTCACTTCTTGCTTGAAGATTTGTTTGCCTTTGGTGGTTCTGGTGTCTATGCGGATGTTTTCCGTGTTGACTATGCTCGTTTGTCCGCCACTGACGAATGCGAGGTCGTAGGGCATCTTCACAGTGCCGACGTACTTGACGTAGGATTTGTCGAGTTCGATGATTTTTACGCCTTTGAGATAGCGCGAGCTCGGGTCGATGAGCGAGGCAATAACTCTCTTTGCGTAGCCTGTATTTGAAACGACGATAATTTCGCCCTCGTCCTCGACTTGTCCTGCAAACACGACACTGTCGGGGGCCTCCGCCGGCGGTGTCCGAAAGTTTTATGCCCTTAACGCCTGCCGCCGTTCTGCCTTGAAGCGGAATTTCGGTTGCCTTGTAGGCAAGCACTTGTCCTTCTTTGGTAACTTCGAGCACGTTCTTTTCGTCGTCGACGACGTCCGCGCCGACAACCTCGTCTTTCTCTTGAAGATTGATTGCTTTAAGATAGGTTTTCGACACTGTCGAGAACTCGCTCAAATCCACGCGTTTCGCGCCGCCCTGTTTTGTGAACAGCACGAGTTCGCCCACGGGTACGCCCTCGAAGAAGAACAACTTGACGACGTTTTCGCCCGTTTGCACATCTTGATTTATCGCGCCGAGTTTGAACGGCTTTTCTTTGAACTTCTTTTCGGGAAGCGTGGTCACGTCGATTTTGACTACGCTGCCGAGATTCGTCACCGCATAGAGCGTGCCTTTGTTGTTTACAGACATACGGCACACGGGCAAAGCGTCCTCGCCCATAGACGCAAAGTCTTTCTTTGCGGTGGTGTACGCCTTTTGCGACATAAACCTCATTTGTCCGTCCTTGTTGGTCACAAGCACGCCGTCGCGATATGCTACCGCTTCCGCTTCGCTGGGCGCGGAATAGTTTTCCTCGTCCTCGTCACCGCTCATAATGACGGTCATACGCTCGGAATTGAGAGCCTTTTTGATTGCCAAAAGTTCTTCTTTGACAATCGTAAGTTGTCTGCGCTTGGACGCGAGGATTGCCTCGAACAAAGCGATTTGTTTTTCGAGATGCGCAAGTTCTTCTTCGAGTTTGCCCACTTCGAGTTTTGCGAGGCTTTTGAGGCGCATATCCAAAATGGCTTGCGCTTGCGCGTCGCTGAGGTCGAATCTCGCTCTCAACGTTTCTTTTGCCTTTTGAGTGGATTCCGATTCCTTGATTATGCGGATAACCTCGTCGATATTGCGGATTGCGACGAGCAACCCTCTCACGATTTCCGCTCTCGCCTTCGCCGCCTTCAAGTCGTACGCGGTGCGGTTGACGATGATTTTTCGTTGATACTCGATATAGTAGTCGAGATACGCCGTGAGCGAAAGTTGTTCGGGCTTGCCGTTTGCGATTGCCACCATATTGATGGAATAGCCTTTTTCGAGGTCGGTTTTCTTGAACAAGAAAGATATGATTGTGTTGACGTCGGTGTCCTTTTTGCACTTAATCACGGCGCGAGTGCCCGTTTTGTCGCTCTCGTCCACGATTTCGGCAATGCCTTGCAAAGTGTCCTTGTTGGCTTCTTTGAGGTCGGCGATGCGCGAAAGCAAATCGGTTTTGGACACGAGATACGGAATCTCGGTTATGACGATATTCTTTTTGCCGTTGTCGTCGTTTTCGATGTGCAAGCGCGAGCGAATCTTGATTCTGCCCTTGCCCGTCGAATATATGTCTTCGAGATTGTCGACGGGGATTATAAATCCGCCCGTCGGAAAATCAGGACCGTGGAACACTTTGAACAAGTCTTTAATCGTCGCGTTCGGATTCTCTATTCTCATAACGGTTGCGTCGATACACTCGCCCATATTGTGGGTGGGAATGTTGGTCGCAAGACCGACCGCAATGCCGTTTGCGCCGTTTACGAGAAGATTCGGGAATCTGCCGGGAAGCGTGTTGGGTTCTTCGAGGCTGTCGTCGAAGTTGGGCGACCACGTCACCGTTTCTTTGTCGAGATCTCTTAGCAATTCGAGCGCAAGAGGACTCATTCTCGCTTCCGTGTAACGCATAGCCGCCGCCGAGTCGCCGTCGACAGAGCCGAAGTTGCCGTGACCGTCGACGAGTTTCATTCGCATAACGAACGGTTGCGCCATACGCACCATTGCGCCGTAAACCGAACTGTCGCCGTGCGGATGGTATTTGCCGAGGCAATCGCCAACGATTCTCGCGCACTTTTTGTGCGGCTTGTCGGGGGTAAGTCCCATTTCGTGCATAGAATAAAGCACTCTGCGTTGAACGGGTTTCAAACCGTCCTCGACTCTTGGCAACGCGCGGTCGAGTATGACGTTTTCCGAATACGGAAGCATCGAGTTGTGCATTACGTCCTCGAATACGGTGTCAAGCACGACTGAGTTGTATTCAATTTCTTTGTGTTGTTTTTTTGCCATTTTTCTAACTTGTTCAAATTATTTTTTCATTCGCGAGCAACGCTCGCAAACGGTTTATTGTTCGTCTTGTTCTTTGCTTATCTTGAATGTGTCGATTTTGTTGAAGTCGGCGTATTGATAGATGTAGTCTTTGCGGATATTGCTGTCCTTGCCCATAAGAATGGTTATGCGTTTATCCGCCATCGCCGCGTCGTCGATTGTAACTCTGGTAAGCGTGCGCTTTGCAGGGTCCATAGTGGTGTCCCACAGTTGTTCGGGATTCATTTCGCCAAGACCTTTGAAGCGTTGAAGCAATGCGTTTTTGCCCATCTTCTTCTGCCCTTCGATAAGCGCGTTATCGTCGTAGCAATACAGAATTTCGTCCTTCTTTTGCAAGCGGTAAAGAGGCGGCATACCGATGTAGACGTGTCCTTCCGTGATGAGTTTGCGCATATAGCGGAAGAAGAACGTAAGAAGCAACGCTCTTATGTGCGCGCCGTCTTGGTCGGCGTCCGCCAAAATAATGACTTTGTCGTATTTGAGGCTGTCGAGGTCGAAGTCGGGGTCGATACCCGTGCCGAGTGCGGAAATGAGCGTCGCAAATTCCTCGTTTGCCAAAATTTCTTCCAGTCTCGATTTTTCGACGTTGAGCGGTTTGCCGCGAAGGGGCAATATGGCTTGGAAGAATCTGTCGCGCGCTTGCTTTGCGCTGCCGCCTGCCGAGTCGCCTTCGACTATGAACAACTCGTTTATGGAAGCGTTCTTGCCAGAGCAACTTGCAAGTTTGCCAACGAGATTGAGCCCGTTGAGTTTGTTTTGCTGTCGGCTCAAATCCTTTGCGCGCTTTGCCGCTTCTCTCGACTTTGCCGCGCCCATTGCCTTTGCGATAATCTTTTCGGCAATAGCCTTGTTGCCTCTTTGCAAAAGAAGTTCGGCAAGTTTCTCGCTGACGAGATTCTCGACTTTCGTACGCACTTCGGGATTGCCGAGTTTGCCTTTCGTCTGTCCTTCGAACTGCACGTTCTGCATTTTTACGGTTATGACCGCAACCATACCCTCTCTGAAATCCTCGCCCAAAAGGTTGGCTTGTTTCTCTTTGAGAATGTTGTTCTTTCTTGCGTAATCGTTGAAAACTTTCGTGATCGCGCTCTTGAAGCCGACCTCGTGCGTGCCGCCTTCCGCCGTCGGAATATTGTTGACGTACGAATATATGTTTTCGGAATATCCTTCGGTGTGCTGAATGGCAACCGCAACCTCGAAATGAGGCTCTTTCGCTTCGACGTAAAGGGGTTTGTCGTAAAGCACCGCTCTGCCTTCGTTGAGGTATTGAACGTAGTCGGCAATGCCGCCCTTGTAGCAAAACACGTCGTGCTTGCCCGTACCGCCCGCAAGAGGCATACGCAAATCGTCGATGATAATAGTCACGCCCTTGTTGAGATACGCAACGTCGCGCATACGTTCGGCAATGACGGAATAATCGAATTTTTCCTTGCCGAAAACTCTCTCGTCGGGCTTAAACTTAACGGACGTACCCGTGCCTTTGACCTTGCCTATGACGGTAAGCGGCGTTTTGACGATACCGCTCTTAATCTTCGTACCCACTTGCGGCGACCAAAATTCCGCGCGATACAAATTTCCGTCGCGCTTTACATCGACGGTGAGCCATTCGGAAAGAGCGTTCGTAACCGACGCGCCCACGCCGTGCAAACCGCCCGAATAATTGTACTGACCGTTGTCGAATTTCGCGCCTGCGTGAAGTTGAGTGAACACGACTTCCACACCGCTGATTTTGAGTTTGGGGTGCTTATCCACAGGCACGCCGCGCCCGTTGTCGCTGACTCTTGCGACGTTGTCGTCCAAAAGTTCGATGCGCACGGTATCGCCGTAGCCGTTTGCGGTTTCGTCGATACTGTTGTCGATAATTTCCCAAAGTATGTGGTGCATACCTTTGCTGCCCGTCGTACCGATGTACATACCGGGGCGTTTTCTCACGGCATCGAGTCCTTCGAGGATTCGAATGTCGCCTGCTTTGTATTCTTGATTTGCCATAAAGTAAACCTTTATAAAGTAATAATGTATTTATGATACCACAATATCTTGTTTTTTTCAAGGCATTTGCGCCGCTAATTTTGTGGTTTGGAAAAAAATATTAAAACCGCCTTATAAAAAAATAGTTGTTTATCGCGCGCAAGCATATGTTTGCTATCTTAACGGTTGATATAAGTCAATATTTGAATGAAGAACAAGAAAGAGTCGCGCTTTCGGCAACCCTAATTTACTAAGCGTAAATGAGTTGTCGAAGCGCGACTCTGCCGCAGTTATTCGTCAAATAGTGACTTATAGCATACCGTTAAGACGGGAAAGGAAGTCGGAATAAACTTCCGCATTATTCACCTCGTTCAAAATCTCGTGGCGCGCGTCGGGATAAAGTTTGATTGTCAAATCCTTGACGCCGAGATTTTTGTATTGATCGTAAAGTTTTTGAACGAGTTTGCCGTTGCCGCCGACAGGGTCTTTGTCGCCCGAGAAAATGGCGATGGGTTTGTTCTTGTCGATTTTGGCAAGGTTTTCCGCTTTGTAACTCTCTTTGAGTCCGTTGAGGAAGAATTTGAAGAACGCAATGGACATAATGTAGCCGCATTGCTCGTCGAAGATATACTTTTTGACGTTCTCTTTGTCACGGGAAAGCCACGCGAACTCGGATTCCTTTTTGAAAGGCTTGTTGTATGCGCCGAAGGAAAGTTTGTCGAGAAGGTGCGCGGTCTTTTCGCCGCCGAGAAGTTTGTATTGCATATTCGAAAGCGCCGCGCCGCTCGTAAGCACCGCCCCTTTCATCATTGCAGAGCCGCTGAGGATAACGCCCGAATAGTCCTTGCATTCTTCGATGTAGCGTTGACCGACCATACTGCCGTAACTGTGTCCGATGTAGAACACGGGAAGATTGTATCTGTCTTTAAGCATTTTGGTGATTGCGCACTCGTCTTGAACGGTGTCGAAATAGATGTTGCCCTTGTGGTAGCCTTTCACACCCTTCGAAGATTGCTTGGTGCTCGTCATACCGTGAGCGCGGTGGTCGTCGGCAAAAACGATATATCCGTTTTGATTGAGGTAGTTTGCAAAGTCGTCGTATCTGCGAGCGTGTTCCGCCATACCGTGAGCGATTTGGACTACGCCCTTGGGGGTGCGCACGTTGTCCCAAAGATAGCATTGCAATACAGTTCCGTCAAAACTCTGAAATTTTTCGGTTTTCATAAATTCTCCTCTTTATCGCAAAAGCGACCGATCGTTATTCAATATGGATATATTGTAACACACGGTTTCGCGCTTTTCAAGACGTAAAAATACGCAACTTTGTGTGAATTTGTTTCATAATATGGTTATATGGTTTCGAAAATGAACGATAAAACGACGATTTTACAACAAAACGCAAAGATACTTTTCACGGGCGGCGGCACGGGCGGACACGTCTACCCCAACCTTGCGCTCGTTCCCGAATTTGAAAAACGAGGCTTCGAAATCGCATATGCGGGCGGCGAGGGCAACACCCTCGAAAGACGACTCGCTCGCGACGCTGGCATAAAATACTATGCCGTTCCCTCTATAAAACTCGTGCGTTCGATGTCGGGCGCGGCAATCAAAAACAACTTGAAAATCCCCGTCGAATTGAGCCGAGCGGTCAAAAAAGCAAAGGACGTGCTCGACCAAATCAAACCCGATTGCGTTTTTTCGAAAGGCGGTTTCGTATCTTTGCCGATAGTGCTTGCCGCAAGCAAGGCGCATATCCCGATATTCGCGCACGAGAGCGACTACACTCTCGGTCTTGCCAACAAAATCGCAAAGTTCAAAGGCGCGACGATTTTCAAAGCAAACCCCAAAGCCAAATTCGACGGCGTTTTTGTGGGTATGCCTTTGCGCGAAAATCTTTTGCGAAAGGACAAAGCCGAGGCGCAAAAAACGCTGAATATAAACAATCCTTTCAAAAAGCCCGTGCTTCTCGTGTTCGGCGGCTCGTCGGGCGCAAGCGCGATAAACGAAGCGGTCAAAAAGAATATAAAATCGCTCACGTCGAAGTATTACGTTCTGCACGTCACCGGCAAAAACAAGGACGAAAAAATAAGCGCGAACGACTATCGAGCGTTCGAATACGCCGACGATATATCCATCTTTTACACCGCTTGCGACGTCATACTTTCAAGAGCAGGCGCGACGAGCGTTTTCGAAATCTCGTCGATAGGCAAACGCGCCGTGTTCGTTCCCCTACCCAAAGGCGCGTCGAGAGGGGATCAGATATACAACGCCGACCTTGCGAAAGAGTACGGCGGAATCGTGCTTAAACAAGATTCGAGTTTTTGCGACAATTTCGTCGGGGCAATAGAAACGGCAATGCAAAATCCGCCTATGAAACCCATAAAACACGACTCGAACGGAAAAATTGCGGACGCCGTATGTGATAAATTGAGGCGAGGTGAAAAATGCAAAAACAAAAAACCATCGCCAAATGGCTTGCCGTAATCCTATTGATGACAGTCGCAGTCGCTTGCTATATCGCGCTTTCCGCAATCGTGGGTAAGAATCCCGACGGCAACGCAAACGTCGCAGGGGCAAACGACGACAACAACCAAGAAAACGTTGACAATCCGACGATAAAGCCCGTGTATTCCGTGTTGCCGAGAAAGAGCGAAACGGTGAACGGCGCAAGCGTCGCGCACGTCGGCGGCGAGGGCGAAGAAAAGGTTATCGACGTCTTTTATTTCGCAAAGAAAACCGCCCTCGTATTCCACTCGCAATCCGAGCAGTACGACGTGAAAGAGAAAGGAATTTACATAGCGATTTTCGGTGGCGAAACGCTTGAAAAAACGCTCAAAATCGCAAGCGAAAACGACAAGTATCTTTCAAGTTGTCAGACGAGAAACGGCGTTGCGATTTTCACTTGCGACGGCGCAAAAACCAACGTCAGAATATACGACGGAAACTTCGACGTATCTTGCGAAAACGCCATCGACGCATACGACGAAATCAACGCAAATTATTACGGCGATAATATCGAAGCGTTTTGCGTGAAAAACGGAAAAATCAAGCGACTCGTCATAGACGATTCTTTGCGAGTTAAAAGCGACAATTTCGTGCTTCAAACGACAGCCGCAAACGTGGTTCAAACCATAAAATACGGCGGTTCTACACTGCTTTTTTTGCAAGACGAGCAAACCGCCGTAGGCGTGAGTTACGATACAAATTCGGGCTTTACAAAGCGTTTTTCATACGATAAACATCGCATTTTGCAAATTATGCCCGTAATTCAATCAAACGTTCAATGCTTTGCGGCACTTTTCGAAACGCAAAACGGCTTGCGCGTTTCCCTTCTGTCGCTAACGCTTAGCGAAAACGCGGAATACAGCGTAAACGGCGAGAATTTCGGCGCGCTTTTTAGAAGCGAAAACGGCTTGAAAATCCTATTGAAAAACCGCATAATAAGGCTTTGTTCGCACCTCGAATTTATATCCGAAACACCCCTTTCGAATATAGACGTTTCAAGCGAAAGCAGATTCGAATCGAGCGGCAAATCACTCGATAGCGCAAGCGGTTTGACCTCGCAAAACGGCGCGATATCGCTTGAAAAAGCAAACGATTTTTCTTGCGTGTGGCAAGAGGAAAATATGCTTGTCGCTCGCTTTGAAAACTTCGATTGCTTAATCAAACTCGACGACAACGAACTCGCCGTCGTCGCAACGTTCAAATACATCGAAAACGTGTTTGCGACAACGTCGATAACGGACGGACAAAGCAAGTTGTCGATATTCTTCGACGCCGATTCCGACTCGACTTCGACGTATATGTGTTTCGGCAAAACCGACGCGTTTTTCCTGTCCGTATTGACAAGCGGCAAATGAGGTTGTATACTTTGAGTATGGCAAAAGAAATTCAATCCCAAACGACTCAATCTCAACCCTATTCGGATATGGCGGCGCGAAAAATCGTGCTGATTTTAGGGTTCGTTATGACGTTGCTCGGATTTTTGGCAATGGTTTACGCTTCGCTCGTATTCTTCTTCCCTGCCGCGAATTTCGTAAAATCCGTGCTTGCCGGCGACCTCGTGAGAGGCTTGTACATCGCAAGTTTGGCATTGTCTTTCGTCGGCGTGGTGTTTTCCGTTGCAGGCGCAAACACGATGAAAGGTCTTGCAAGATTGTCTTTCTTCTTCGGCACGTTCGGATTCATTCTGTCTGCGGCGTTCTTGGTCGTAGTGCTGTTTTTCGGAACGCTGATGCCGTTCTGATAAAGGATAAGAAATAAGAAATCAACCCGACTTTTTGTCGGGTTGTTTTTTTATGCGTTTGCTTGGGGTGTGGGGCGAAACCCCACCCGCGATTTGTAATTAATTGTTATTTATTTGTCGTCATCAATCTCTCTATGATATTCGTAAGAATCGACTTTGACGTTTAGTTTATCTTTGAGGGAAACGACGATAAAGTGGCACAATATGCCCGTCACAAAGCCTGCAATCGCGCCTGCGAGCATCATATACGGAAGATACACGAACACGCCGCTTGCAACGACTGCGGAAGCAACGCAAATTTGAATCGCGTTATGCACTATGCCGCCGACGACGGACAATCCGCATATGCTGAAAAACTTGGTTTTTGCAAGCAGCACCATAATCGTATACGCGACGAGTGCAGACGGAAACGACCATATGAGGCTTGCCATATTTGCCGAAAACACGGCGTTCAAAAGGCAGCGCAACACAAGCACCGCGTACCCTTCCCCCACGCCGAGAAGAAGGAAGCACGCCAGAAGCACGACGTTGCCGAGTCCGATTTTGGCATACGGAAGCGCAGGTATAATCGGCGGAATATAACTTTCGATAAGTGAAACTATGAGCGCGAGCGCAAGGAACAGTCCGCAAAGCGCAACGCGACGAGCGGTAAACTTATTAGGCTTTTTCACGTTATTGCGTCAACCTCCTTCGCCCCCACTTTCACGACCGCCTTGTTTGGCAGACACACGATTACGCCGCCCTCTTTGCCTATGGGTTGGGCGTGTACGCACAACTGATTTTTGCAATCGCTGTGCGCAACGAAAACCTTGCCGTTTTCAACCTTTATCTGCATTTTTCCGTCAAGAATTTCAACGGTTGCGTCCTTGTTCAAGTCGAGTTTATACACGAGTTTTCCGTCGACGTACACGTCGGCTTCGCTCGCGTCGGCTTTGAGCGCAAAAACTATCGTCAGCACCACAAGCACCAAAACGGCGACAAGCAAAACGATGTCACCTTTCTTGAAAAGTCCGTCGAAAACCTTGTTTTTCTCTTTTTTCGTCGCTTGGTTTTTGCTCATAATCTGCCGAAAATCAGTCTATTTCTTCGTCAACGATATACGTTGCGGCTTTGAGTTCGACGTCGAAATCGCCGACTATATACGCGTTCATATCGCCGTCTATGATAAGTCCGACAAGTCCCAAATCCTGCATAAGTTTCGCGCCCTTTTCCTTACCGAGTACGACGACGGCAGTAGCAACCGCGTCGCCGAGCGCGCCGTTTTCGGTTACGACCGAGCAGGACACAACGCCGTCTTCGCCGCTCGTCGTTGCGGGAACGCCAGTAAACGGATTTATGATGTGATGATATATCTTTTCGCGTTCGCCGTCTTGCACGACGTAATATCTTTCGTAATCGCCGCTCGTTGACACGCACTCGCCGTCAAGAAGGCGGAATTTTGCAAAATACGAATTGATAAACTCTCTGCCCTTTCTTTGCGGATTTGCGATGCCGACGTTGAAACTGCCCTCTATTGCGCCTATATTGCCGCCGAGATTCACGAGCGTTTTTCCGTTTGCGAAAGCGAGTGATTTTTGAACCGCATATCCCTTTGCCACGCCGCCGAAATCGAGCATTGCGCCGTCGATAAGTTTGGTTATCGTGCCGTTTTCGTAGTCTGCCGAAAACGCCTTGTCAAGTCCGACGAGTTGCAATGCGGCTTGAATTTCACTCTCTTGCGGCACGGTAAATTCATCGACGTCCGAATACAAATCCCCCGAAAACTTCCAAAGTCTGACGAGCGGATAAACCGACGGATCGTATGCGCCGCCCGAAGCCTCGAAAACTTCCGTCGCTATGCGCATAATCTGCATAGTGGTTTCGCTACACGCAACAGCTACGCCCGTTTCGGAACGGTTGATTTTGTATATATCGCTTCCCTCGACGGTGGGCGAAAGCACGCTTTCGAGAGAGGATATATAACCGTATATATCGTCAACGGTTTGCTTGGATTTTATGCCCGTGGTCTGCACTTCGAGCGTCGTGCCGTATACAAAATATTGCTCCGCTCTGCTGCAAGCCGTAAGCGAAGCAATACATAAAATCAAAACTATGAGAACGAAAAATATTCTTGTTTTTTTCAAGACTGCGCCTTCTTATCGCGCAAAACAATGTTTGCTTTTATTTTTAATCCTTATATTTATATTTGCTATTCTGCTTTTATTTTCTTGTAAAAATAAAGCCGAGCGCACCGGGACCTGCGTGCGCGCCGATAACAGGCCCTATCGGTTGACGCCATATCGTAACGGACGGGTTTATTTCTTTGACCTTTTCTTCGAAAGCGTCCGCAACGTCGCCGCAATCCGCGTCTACGATGACGACGGGCGCGTTGTCGATATTTTCGTAGGTGCTTGCAAACACGTCGAGCATATATTTGTACGCCTTTTTCGTGCCGTTTTGCTTTGCGCATACGTCGAGTTTGCCGTCCTCGACCGTCAAAACGGGTTTGATGTTCATAAGGTTGCCGATTTTCGCTTTTGCCGGCGAGATTCTGCCGCCGCGAGCAAGGTATTTCATATCGTCAACCACGAAATAAATGCCGATTTTGTTTACGTTCTTTTCAAGATACGCGTAGGTTGCGTCGATGTCGTCGCCGTGCTCTCTGCAATACTTGCCCGCCATATACACCAAAAGTCCCGCGCCCATACATATGTTGAGGGTGTCGAACTTTCTGAATTTGACGTTCGGATATTGCTTTTTAAGTTCGGCAACGGCAAGATCGAGATACTCGAAAGTACCCGAAAGTTTGGACGAGAACGCAATGTACAAAATGTCCTCGCCTCTTTTGAAGAACGGCTCAAAAGTGTCGTAATAGATCTGTTGATTAAGACCTGCCGTGGATGCGCTTGCGCCGTTTCTCATTTTCGTGTAAAAATCGTGCGTGTCGGTTTCTTCGCCGAGATCGCACAACTTTTCCTCGCCGTCGATTATGTAAGGCATACGAATGACTTCGAGATTCAATTCGCGTGCGTGAGTGTACCAAAGTTCGCAATCGGTGTCGCAGAATATGGCTGCCATATGCTC
>URTQ01000027.1 GCA_900550855.1 uncultured Eubacteriales bacterium | reverse complement strand
TATTTGTTGTTATTATAATTTGAAAGTGGATTTTAGGAAAGTTTTGAAAAATTTGTGCGGGTGTATTTAAGCGCAATATTTGGATTAAGAGTGCGAAAAAGCCTCGTCACAGCAACCCTAATTTACTTGCGTAAATGAGTTGTTGTGATGAGGCTTTGACAATGCTATTAGCCAAATAGTGCGCTTAAATTACTTTTCGCTCTTTTTTTGAACGATTTGCTCACCATCATAGTATCCGCATTTCGGGCATACTTGGTGGCTCTTAATCAATTCGTGGCATTGAGGGCACTCGGTGAGACCGGGCGCTTTAACTTTCCAGTTTGCAAAACGGGAATTCGTTTTGGATTTTGAAACTTTATTTTTAGGTACTGCCATCTTATTACCTCCAACATTTTCACAACATCTGATATACAGTGTTATGATTATATAAAATCTGACAATAGTTGTCAAACGCTTTTTGAAAGTTGCGCGACTTTGTCGTCAATTATTTTGCATTTTCGGACGTTTTGGCGAAATTTGCGCTCAAAATGCCCGAAAACACGCTTTGACTTGCCTTTTTACAGTGCGAGAGCCTTCGTTTCTCTTGCGATAGACAATTCTTCGTTTGTGGGAAGAATGAACACTTTGACTTTGCTGTCAGGCTTCGAAAGAACGCGAACGCCGTCGGAATGTTCCTTGTTCGCTTCGAAGTCGAAATCTACGCCGAGATATTCCATATCTTCCATAACGAGTCTGCGCATAAGGTCGCTATGCTCGCCGATACCGCCCGTGAAAACGATTGCGTCGACGCCGTTGAGAGTTGCGGCGTAAGAACCGATATACTTCTTTATGCGATATGCGGCAACTTCGACTGCGAGTTTTGCTTTTTCGTTGCCTTCGTTGATGCCTTTTTCAAGGTCGCGCATATCCGAACTCAATTCGCTCACGCCGAGCATACCGCATTTTTTGTTGAGGTATTGCACGAGTTCTTCGGGGGTCAAGCCGAGTTTTGCGCGGATAAATTCGCTTGCCGCAGGGTCGATGTCGCCCGAGCGCGTACCCATAACGAGTCCTTCGAGCGGCGTAAAGCCCATTGACGTGTCAAGGCACTTGCCGTCCTTCACCGCCGAGATGGACGAGCCGTTGCCTAGGTGGCATACGATGATTTTGCTGTCCTTTTTGCCGAGAAGTTTGATTGTTTCTTCGCTGACGAACTTGTGAGAAGTGCCGTGGAAGCCGTATTTTCTCACTTTATACTGGTCGTATACGGAATACGGGATTCCGTACATATACGCTTTTGCGGGCATAGTGCTGTGGAAAGTCGTATCGAAAACCGCAACCATAGGAACGCCGGGCATAACCTCTCTGCAACTCTTTATGCACGCAATGTTGCCGGGCATATGAAGCGGTCCGAGTTCCGCATTCTTTTCGCAAATGCGGATAACTTCGTCGTCGATTACGACGGAACTCTTGAAGTCCTCGCCGCTGTGAAGCACTCTGTGCCCCACCGCGCTGATTTCGTCGGTGGATTTGATTGCGCCGTAATTCGGATCGACCATCGCTTTGAGCACGAGTTCGATTGCCGCGGTGTGATCTTTCATATCTTGCTTGACGTTAAGCACCTTGCCGTCCGCCGTCTTTTGAGTCAACTCACCGCCCTTGAACGTGATACGTTCGCAGATTCCTTTGAGGACCGCTTGCTCGGTGTCCATATCGATAAGTTGATATTTGAGCGACGAACTGCCTGCGTTGATAACGAGAATTTTCATAATTTTACCTCTATTAGTCTTTTACGGATTGAAGAGCGGTGATTGCCGCAACTGCCGCGATGTCTTCTGCAACGCAACCTCTGCTCAAATCGTTTACGGGCAGAGCAAGACCTTGCATAATCGGTCCGATTGCCATACAGTTGCCGAAGCGTTGAGCAATCTTGTAGCCGATGTTGCCTGCGTCGAGGTTGGGGAAAACGAGAACGTTCGCTTGACCTGCGACTGGACTGCCGGGCGCTTTTTGATTTGCAACGCTGTCAACCAAAGAAGCGTCGAGTTGAAGTTCGCCGTCAACGTCGATTTCGGGATGTTCTTCTCTAACCTTTTGATACGCAACGCGCACTTTTTCGACGGATTCGTGATTTGCACTGCCCTTCGTCGAGAAGGAAAGCATTGCGATCTTGGGATCCATTTCGCAAATCTTCTTGGCGCTGTCTGCCGCCGCGACGACGATGTCGGAAAGTTGGTCGCTCGTCGGATACGGAATGACCGCACAATCGGAAAAGATGTATGCGGGATATTTCTTATATTTGAAGTCTTCGGGCGGAACCATTACGAAGCAACTGGACACGGAACTGATGCCGGGTGCGGCTTTGATGACTTGGAACGCCGCTCTGGATACGTCTGCGGAACTGAACACCGCGCCGCCCACGACGCCGTCTACGTCGCCGCGTTTAAGCGCAACGCAAGCATAGAACATATTGTTGTTTGTGACGATGTTCAAGGCTTGTTCTTCCGTCATACCCTTTGCTTTGCGAAGTTCGTAAAGGGTGTTTGCGTATTCTGTTCTGTGTTCGCTCGTCTTGGGGTCGTCGAAAGAAACGCCCGTGAAGTCGATTTCGGGGAATTTGGCTTTGATTTCGTCTTCGTTGCCGATGAGAACAACCTTGCAAACGTTCTTTTGCGTGAGGATTTCAGCCGCTTTTGCCGCGCGCACGTCCGTACCTTCTGCAAGCGCGATCGTTTTTGCGAGTTTGCTTGCTCTGCTCATAAGGTTTTCAACAAATTGCGTCATATAAAACTCCTAAAATGTTGCACATTGATTGCAAATGTTTTATTTTTAGTTATAATTATAAATAATTAACCGACAAAAATCAACAATATGAGGATTTATTTTGAAAATAACCGCCGTAATCGCAGAATATAACCCGTTTCACAACGGACATCTCAAACAACTAAAAAAGGCAAAGCGCGAAACGGACGCCGACGCGCTCGTCGTTGTTATGAGTTCGTCGTTCACGCAACACGGCGATTTGTGCATAGCCGACCGCTACACCCGCGCAAACTGGGCGATTCAGGCAGGCGCGGATTTGGTGCTCGAACTTCCCACGGTATATTCTCTCTCGACAGCAAAAGGATTTGCCGAAGGCGCGCTCAAAACGTTGTCTATGCTCGGCGAATACACCCTCTCTTTCGGCACGGAAAGCGACGAAATCGAGGATTTGAATATGGCGGCAGAGTTTATGAGAAGCGAATCGAAAGACGTATCGAATCTTCTCAAAGGCTATTTGAGCGAGGGTTATTCAGTCGCAAAGTCGAGAACGCTCGCTCTCGACAAAATCCGCCCCGACGTTTCGAATATGCTCAAATCCCCCAACAACATTCTTGCGGTCGAGTATATGAAAGCGGGCGCGGCGTACGGCGGCAAGGTTCAATACCACTCTGTCGAGCGCAAACCCGACGACGACAAAAAGTTTATGTCGTCAACGAAAATCCGCAATCTAATCGCACAAAACGCTGACGTTTCGGCATTCGTTCCGCCGTTCGTCGACCTTTCGACGCACGCTAACATCGACAAATACAACGTCATTTCGACGTACGCTATGAAAGCGATGAGCGCCGTTCAACTCAAAGAAATCGCAAACATCAGCGAAGGTATGGAAAATCGTATTTCACAATCCTCGTTCAACAATATGGACGAGTTCTTGGGGCTTACGAGCAAACGCTACACTCGCTCGACGATAAAACGAATCGCCGCAAGCGCGACTTTGGGACTTACCAAAGACTTGATTAATCTTGCCAACGAGCAACCGCCCTATTGCACCGCTTTGGCGTTCAAACCCTCAAAAAAGAAAGCGTTGTTTGCGCTTTTGGCACAATCGGACGGCTATTTCTTCTTCAAACACAGCGATTGCGAAAAGGATTGCCCCGTTCGTCCCCTCGTCGACCTCGACGAAAAAGCCGCAAAGATTCAAAAACTTTGCTATTAATTCAAGCACGGATATAAACTCACGCCGCAGTTTCGCCAAATTATCTGCTTGCTTTTTGCGTGCCTCTCGGCACGCTTTTTTTATTGTCGGACAATAAAACAAATTATAATTAGTAAACTTCGCTTCAAGTCATTATTTAGCACGTTTACGGAATATGATTTTGTATGCACAAACTCAAAAAGGCGCAAATTCCCAAAGTCTTTGCCTGCATTGCCGTAATCGCTTTTATGGCGTTTATGCTCGCAAAACCCGACTATTATCTCGATTCCGCAAGGCGAGGTTTGAGTCTGTTTGCGTCGAGCGTGCTTCCCTCTTTGTTCCCCTTCTATTTTTGCTCGTTGCTTTTGACGTATATGGGCGCGGTCAGCACGATATCGAAAGCGGGCGCAAAAAGCGTAAAACTTATGTACAATGCGCCAAAAGAAAGCGCGTACGTTTTGTTTTTGAGTATGCTGTGCGGCTACCCCGTCGGCGCAAGCACCATATACGAGTTGTACAGCGCGGGCGCAATCTCGCAAAAAGACGCAAAATGCGTGTGTTCGTTCTGCTCGACGTCAGGACCTGTGTTTATGATAGGCACGATAGGCGGCGCGATTTTCGCAAACCGAAAAGTCGGACTTATCGTACTCGTCGCACACTATATGGGCGCGATTATAAACGGCTTGATATATCGCAAAAAGAAGGACGACAGCCGCGACGTTTCCGTTTTTTCAACGCAGAGCGACGTTGACGGACTGCTCTCGCGCGCGATATCCAAAGCGACGATAAATATGCTGTACGTCGGCGGATATATCGTCATTTGCGGAATGATTGTGGACACGCTCGAACTCGTGGGAATCCGCGACGCGCTTTCGGGACTTGCAGGCGCAAGCGAGCCGGTATTGTCCGCAATATATTCCCTCATCGAAATGACGAGAGCGAGCATCGAATGTTCGAAATGTCAAAACTTGCAACTCGGCGTCACGCTATGCACGGGCGCGGTTTCGCTTGGAGGATTGTCCATAACTTTGCAAAACTACACTTTCCTTTCGAAATGCGGCGTAGGCTTTTGGGAATTGATGCTCAAAAAAGCCACGCAATGCGCCATAAGTATGGTTTTTGCTTTCCTTTTTGGATTCATACTGTAAAAAAGAAAAATTTTTCGATAAAAAATCGTAAAAATATGACATAAAATATTGACTTTTTGCGTTTTCCTTATGTATTGTGTAGCCAACAAGGGGTATATTTCCAACAATTTCGGAGGGAAAACAATGAAAAAAAATTGGAGCAACACGGTGCTTGTTGCTTATGTCCTTTTACCGAAAATCGTAAAAGAACTAAACTTCGGCATCGAAAGTCGAGTAAAATCGAGTTTTCAAAGCAAACATCTCAAAATGGGTGTAAGCAACGAGCAACTAATAAGTGAAATTATCGCGCTCACCGACGAAAAGCGTAAAATCGTCAACTTGCGATATCTCATAAACGAGTCGCTCAACAAAATGAAAGACAAATCGCGCGAGATACTCACGGACAGAATGTTCCACAAACTTACGTTCGAAGAAATCTCGAAAGCACGCAACATCGCAATGCGCACGACGTTCAGACGTCTTGAAAATGCAGAAGCCGAGTTTGCAAAGAACCTATCCTCTCTCGGCTACGACGAAACCGCGCTGCAAAAGGATTTTGCAAACGACAAATACATCTCGTCAATATACAAGCGACTTCAAACCGACAAATATTTTGTCGCAAAAAATATGTAAAACCCCACGACAGTTGAAAAAATGGTGAACCGACTCGCGTCGGCTGTTTGTTGTTGCAAAAATCGAAAAACAAGCGGAAAAACAGACCGTTTTTGCCCGAAACGGAAGTTTCCGCTTGCTTTTCAACAATTCCTTTTAACGCTTAATTTTTGCAAAAAAACGATAAACGGAAATGTAAAATCAACCTAAATCAACGACTGAAATTACAAAATCGAATCGTAAAACTTTAATTATCAATATTATATCACCAATCTAAAGTTATCTCTCAAAAATAAAGAAAAACGCCGTCGCTTGACGGCGTTTTTTCGCTGTTTTATCGGATAAAATCAATAGCAATTCTTGATTGTGATGTTCAAAAACGCGTCCATATCGAACAAGGTCCACGGCGCAACTTCGGGCGGATAAACTCTGAACACCATTTCTTTGCCGCTTACGGGGTGCGCAAAGCGAAGTTCGGTCGCCCAAAGGCAAAGCGGAAATCTCGTTTGCGAGCCGTTGCCGTATCTCTTGTCGCCGACGATGGGATTGCCCATATTTGCAAGTTGCACTCTGATTTGATGTCCGCGACCCGTGACGAGATTGACCATAAGCAAACTTACGTCCGTCTTTTTGCTCAAAACCTTGTAGTCGAGTTCGGCGTATTTTGCGCCTTCGGAAAGTGCAGGCACGACTTTGACCGTGTTCGTATCGGGGAATTTTTTGAGATAGCAAGTGAGTTTGTCCGCGCTGTATCTCGGCGCGCCCTCGACGATTGCCAAATATCTCTTTTCCACACCGCCGTCGCGGATTGCTTCGCAAAGTCTGGAAGCGGCTTTCGAGGTTTTGGCAAACACCATAACGCCGCCCGTGGGTCTATCGAGTCTGTGAACGAGTCCGAGATATGCGTCGCCCGGTTTGTTGTACTTTTCCACAAGGTACTGTTTGAGCATAGTCAGCATATCCGCGTCGCCGCTCTCGTCCGCTTGCACGGGAACGTCGTAAGGCTTGACGACAACCAAAATGTGATTGTCCTCGTATACGATTTTGAGGTCTTGATAAGTCATAATTGCGTCCTATATGTCGTTTTTCGATTGTATTTCGTTGTTGCGATTTCGGCGGATACTTTTCTCAAACATCGCCAAAAATCGAGTATCTAACGGTATTTTTTATTTTGCAAACGTTGCAAACGCCGTGCAGCCTTGCGGCAAAACCAGTCCTTCCTCGGTGGCAAGTCCGATTTCGTCGGCGTCGATTTGCGCGTTGCTCGGCAAGGTGAGTTTCAAGATGTTTGCCATAACCGTCGGTTGCAATCCCGTCGTGTGGGAATTGAGGCAAACGAACAGCGGATTGTCCGAGAGCAAACTCGCAACGAGTTCGCAAAGTTCGGATATGCCTTCCTCTATCTTCCACTTCTCGCCGTTCGGACCTCTGCCGAAACTCGGCGGGTCGAGAATGATTGCGTCGTACTTTCTGCCTCTGCGGATTTCTCTTTGGCAGAATTTGAAGCAATCGTCAATGATATATCTCATTCCCGAATTGTCGAGACCGCTCAAACGCACGTTTTCGCCAGCGCGTTCGACCATTGCTTTGGCGCTGTCGACGTGGCATACCTTTGCGCCCGCTTTCAAGCAAGCGACGGAAGCCGCGCCCGTGTATCCGAAAAGGTTAAGCACGGATATCTCGCGACCCGATTGAGAAATGAGTTTCATCATTCTGTCCCAGTTGACCGCTTGTTCGGGGAAAAGTCCCGTGTGCTTGAACCCCATAAGTTTAAGCGAAAAGGTCAAATCACGCCACGAAAGCGTAAACTCGGACGGCACGTTATGCTTGAATTTCCACATACCGCCACCCGTGCGAGAGCGTTCGTACACCGCGTCAACGTCCTTGTAACTCGCAAGCGGCGTTTTTGCATGCCAAATTACTTGCGGGTCGGGACGCAAAAGCGTGATATTTCCCCACTTTTCGAGTTTTTCGCCGTCGCCCGTGGCGATAACCTTGTATTCTTTCCAGTCGGGTGCAATTCTCATCAGATTTTCTTCACCGAAATTGTAACGTTGTCGCCGTTGATGTCGCAGTCTTTTGCAAAACCGTCGATTGTGGTCGAAATTCCGTCGGCAAGCACGTCGGCAAGGAAGTCCGCTTTCTCGAACACTTCGAGCGCTACGCCTTCCGCCTTGTAGCCTACGACGATATGGTCGGTCACTTCGAAGCCCGCTTCCTTTCTCATCGTCTGAATCTTGGACACTATTTCACGTTCCGCACCCTCGAAAATGAGTTCGTCGGTGAGTTGCGTATCCAAAACTACGGTGGTTTCGCCGTCGCTTTCGCTCGAATAGCCTTCCTTGTTCTTCATACTGATAAGCAAATCGTCCTTTGAAAGTTCGACTTCTCTGCCTTCGACGTCCGCTCTGAACAAGCCGTGAGATTTGATTGCCGACACGATTTCGTTTGCGCGAGCCTGCAATACTTCTCTGATTTTGCCGAGCAAACTGCCGTATTTAGGACCGAGCGTGCGAAGTTGCGGTTTCAAATCGTAACTTACGAACACGTTGCTGTCGCCCGATACTTCAACCGACTTGACGTTGAGTTCGTTCTCGACGAGTTCTTTGAGGTCGTTCGAAAGTTCGTATCTGCCGTTGTAGAAAAGTTTCGAAAGCGGTTGTCTGTTTTTGAGGTTAGAAGCGTTTCTTGCCGCTCTGCCGAGCACGACGAGTTTGAGAACGTCGCCCATACCGTTTTCGAGTTCCTTGTCGATATACTTCTCGTCTGCGACGGGGAAAGAGCAAAGGTGTACGCTTTCGGGTGCGTCGGCATAGAAGTTGCAAACGAGGTTGCGATACATACTTTCAGCCATAAACGGCGTGTACGGCGCAAGGATTTTCGAGAGCGTCGAAAGCACGGTATAAAGGGTCGTATACGCCGCTTCCTTGCTCTTTGACATCTCGCTACCCCAGAAACGCTCGCGCGAACGACGGACGTACCAGTTGGAAAGGTTGTCCACAAATTCCGCGATAGCGCGCGAAGTTTCGGTGATTTTGTATTGATCCAATCCCTCGTCAACCGTCTTTATGAGCGAGTTGAGGCAGGAAAGAATCCATCTGTCCATAATCGTGAGTTTTTGGTCTTCGAGTTTATGCTCCGACGGATTGAATTTGTCGATTTCGGCGTACAAAACGAAGAACGCGTAGGTGTTCCAAAGCGTACCCATAAACTTGCGTTGGGATTCGCTCACCGCGTCGGCGTGGAATCTCGACGGAAGCCACGGCGCGCTCGTGGTGTAGAAATACCATCTCGTAGCGTCTGCGCCCTGCTTGTCGAGCACTGTCCACGGGTCTACGACGTTGCCCTTGTGTTTGGACATCTTTATGCCGTCTTTGTCGTTGACGTGACCGAGAACGATACAGTTTTTGAACGGCGCGCGACCGAAAAGCACGGTGCTGACCGCAAGAAGCGTATAGAACCAACCTCTCGTTTGGTCAACCGCTTCGGAAATGAAGTCCGCAGGGAAAACTTTTTCGAAAATTTCCTTGTTTTCAAACGGATAGTGCCACTGCGCAAAGGGCATAGAACCCGAATCGAACCAGCAGTCCAACACTTCGGGCGTGCGTACCATCTCGCCGCCGCACTCGCATTCCCACTTCACTTCGTCGATGTACGGACGGTGCAATTCTACGTCGTGGTCGAGGTGCGCTTTTTCGCGCAATTCCTCGCAAGAGCCGATGACGTGCACCTTTCCGCACTTGTTGCAAACCCAAATGGGAAGCGGCGTGCCCCAATATCTTTCACGAGAAATACCCCAGTCGATGACGTTTTCGAGGAAGTTGCCCATTCTGCCGTTTTTGATGGTTTCGGGCATCCAGTTTACAGAATCGTTGGACGCGAGCAACTGCTCTTTGACCGCAGTCATCTTTACGAACCAACTCGAACGAGCGTAGTAAAGAAGCGGCGTGTCGCAACGCCAGCAGAACGGATAACTGTGCGTGAATCTCAAAGTTTTGAAAAGTTTGTTTTCGCCTTTGAGTTTTTCGATGATATATTTGTCTGCGTCCTTGCAGAACAAGCCCTTGAAATCGTATACGGCGTCTTTGAATCTGCCTCTGTCGTCAACCATTTGTACGAAAGGCAAATTGTATTTTTTGCCGACTTTGCTGTCGTCCTCGCCGAATGCCGGCGCAATGTGAACGATACCCGTGCCGTCGGTAAGCGTGACGTAGGAGTCGTTGGTGACGAAATACGCCTTTTCTTTCGCACCCGTTTCGTAATCGAAAAGCGGTTCGTATTCGACGTATTCGTAATCCGAGCCTTTTTTCGTGTCCACTTTGACGTATTCCGCTTCGTCCTTGAAAATAGACGGAATGAGCGCGTCTGCAAGAATAAGGAACTCGTCGCCCACTTTAATCTTCGTGTAGTCCTCTTTTGCGTTCATACAAAGAGCGACGTTCGACGGAAGCGTCCACGGCGTTGTCGTCCAAGCAAGGAAATAGGTGTTTTCTTCGCCTTTGACCTTGAATTTGACGAATACGGAAGTTTCCTCGACGTCCTTGTAGCCTTGCGCCACTTCGTGAGAGGAAAGAGCCGTTCCGCAACGGGGGCAATAAGGCACGATTTTGTAGCCTTTGTAGATAAGTCCCTTGTCAGCCATTTGCTTGATTGCCCACCACACCGACTCGATGTAGTTGTTGTCGTAGGTGACGTAGGGATTTTTCATATCCGCCCAGTAACCGATACGGTCGGACATTTTTTGCCACTCGTCCGTGTACTTCCAAACGGATTCTTTGCATTTCTTTATAAAAGGCTCGATGCCGTATTTTTCAATCTCTTGCTTACCGTCTATGCCGAGTTGCTTTTCCACTTCGAGTTCGACGGGCAGACCGTGAGTGTCCCAGCCCGCTTTGCGCAAGACGTGATATCCCTTCATCGTTTTGTAACGAGGGATAATGTCCTTCATAACGCGAGTGAGAATGTGACCGATGTGCGGCTTGCCGTTTGCGGTCGGAGGACCGTCGTAAAAACTGAACTCGGGATTGCCCTCGTTCTTTTTGACGCTCTTTTCAAAAATGTTCTCTTGCTTCCAAAAATCGAGAACTTCTTTTTCGCGGTCAACGAAATTGAGATTTGTTTCAACAGGTTTGTACATAGTTGCCTCTAATGTAGTCATTTATAGATTTTTTAAGTATAATATAACCGAATGCAAAACGCAACCGTTTTGCCTCAAAGTCACCAAAACGATTGACAAAATCTTTTTGAATGATACAATCAAAATCAAATTGAATGCGGGCGTAGTTTAATGGCAAAACGAAAGCTTCCCAAGCTTTAATCGTGAGTTCGATTCTCATCGCCCGCTCCACCTTCGACACGCTGCGGCGTGTCTTTTTTATTTTCCGAACAAGTTTTCCGCTCGCTTTCTCGATTACGATTATCACACTATTCGTGTTGTATAATACACGTTTCGTGCGAAAATATCGCATTTTCGCCTTGTTTTACCGCTATATTGTGCCACATATCGACCGTTTAAGCAATTTGCAACGATTGTTAATACACGATTCGTATTGCAATACGTTTGTACACGATTCGTGTATATTGCGCTTTTCGTGCGATTTTAGATTAAAAAGCAATTAATGTTTCGAGCGAATAAAAACAAAAATGGACATCTATGTAAAACGTGGTATAATGTAGACATCAACGAATCAGAGGTAAACAATGAACGTTTTTGAAACGTCACATTTGACAAAAACGTACGGCAAAAACAAAGTCGTACTCGACGACGTGAGCATCACCGTTCGAGAAGGCGACATATACGGTCTTGTCGGAAGAAACGGCGCAGGCAAAACCACGCTTATCAGAATCCTTTTGGGTCTTGCAACCCCCACGAGCGGCGAAGTCAGAATCAACGGCGCTTCGAGCGCGGACGCACTCGCGTACGAGCGCAAAAAAATCGGATCCATCGTGGATTCTCCTGCCCTATCGACTCATCTCACCGCTCTTGAAAATATGAAGTCTATGGGGTACTCGCTCGGAATCACCAACGAGGAAAAACTCAAAGATATTCTTCACAAGGTCGGACTCGATCCAAACAACCCCGCAAAAGTCAAAAACTATTCTCTCGGTATGAAACAACGTCTCGCAATCGCCGTCGCACTCGTGGGTGATCCGAGCGTTCTCATTCTCGACGAACCCGTAAACGGTCTTGACCCGACGGGAATCTTCGAAGTCAGAGAACTTTTGCAAAGACTCAACAAAGACGACGGCGTCACGATACTTATATCGTCGCACTTGCTTGCCGAACTTCAAAAACTCGCAACTTGCTACGGCGTTATCGAAGGCGGCAAACTCGTAAAAGAAATGCGTCAGAGCGACCTCGAAGAACTTTGCAGACCGTATATCAAAGTCGTAGTGGACGATTTGAAAATTGCGCTCAACGTCGTAGTCGAAAACTATCACGCGCACGATTTCGAGATACTTCCCTACAACACCCTTGCGCTCTACGACCTGTCAAAGGATATTCCGCAAGTCGCAAAGATGTTCAGCGACGCAAACGTAACCGTTTTGAGCATAAACTCTTGTCAAGGGGATTTGGAATCCACCTTTATTTCGCTTATGGGAGGTATAAAAAATGAACAATAATTCGTTTGCTATGACCTTGAACGGC
>URTQ01000026.1 GCA_900550855.1 uncultured Eubacteriales bacterium | reverse complement strand
AAAAATGGCAATCGGTAACAAAGTATTGAAAATATAATTTTCAAGTGCTACAATAAGCGAGGAAAGAAGAAAATTATGGATATTGTCAGAACCGTTAAACTCAAAGAAAGTATAATCAAAAACAACGACGCGGACGCGGATAAACTTCGCGCCGAACTCGACGAGCAGGGCGTATATTACGTCAACGTTATGTCAGCCCCGGGAAGCGGAAAGACGACGTTGCTCGTTGCGCTTACGAAGGCGTTGAAAAACAGATGCAAGGTCGGCGTTATGGAAGCGGACATCGACGGCGACGTGGACGCATACACCGTGCGCGAAGCGGGCGCAGAGGCAATTCAACTTCACACGGGCGGTATGTGCCATCTCGACGCGGATATGTCAAGGCAAGGCTTCAAGGAATTTGCCACGACTTCCGACATCGTGTTTTTGGAAAACATCGGCAACCTCGTATGTCCTGCCGAGTTCGACACGGGCGCGCACCTCAAAGTCGTGTTGCTCGCGCTTCCCGAAGGGGACGACAAACCGCTCAAATACTCGCTTATGTTCTCGGTTGCGGACGCTGTCGTGTTCACCAAAACGGATACGGCAAAATATTTCGATTTCGACGTCGAAAAGTGCAAGGGATATATCCGCTCGGTCAATCCGAATGCAAAGGTATTTGCGGTGTCCGCTCGCAGCGGCGAGGGCGTAAACGAATTTGCCGATTATCTTTACGGCAAGTACGCAGATTGGAAAGAGGGTTTGAAATGAGAGTTATATCCGTAAAAGAAAGCATATTTTCAAACAACGACAAGACGGCGGACGAGATAAGAGCGACGCTAAAAGCAAAGGGGACGTTCTTGCTCAACGTTATGTCGTCGCCGGGAAGCGGAAAAACGACGTTGCTCACCGCGTTGCTCAAAGAGTTGAAAGAAAAACTCAAAGTCGTTGCGATGGACGTTGACATCGAAACGGACGTGGACGCTCGGCGCATAGCGGACGGCGCAGGAATCGAGAGCGTGCAGATTCACAACGGCGGACTTTGCCACATCGACGCGGATATGGTGAAGGAAGCCCTGTCGCAAGCAAAGTTCGACGAATGCGACCTCATCGTCCTCGAAAACATCGGCAATCTCGTATGTCCTGCCGAGTTCGATACGGGCGCGCACCTCAATATGATGCTTTTGTCCGTGCCCGAAGGCGACGACAAACCGCTCAAATATCCGCTGATGTTTGAAAAGTGCGACCTTATCGTCGTGACCAAAATCGACACCCTCGAAGCGTTCGATTTTGACAAAACCAAGTTTGAAAACCACATTTCTCGTCTGAATCCGAGCGCGCAGATATATTATGTCAGCGCAAAAACGGGCGAAGGACTTGAAATGCTTGAAAATAAGTTATATAATATAATAAAGTTTTTCAAAGGAGAAAACAACAATGGCTGAGATGAGCAAAGCTTTCAAACCGGAATTTATGGGCGATCCCAATCCGAGTGAGAAAATCCTCAAACTGGCAAGGAAAATCACCGACTGCATCGACCACAAAATTGCGGGCGTAACCGTCAACGATCCCGAATACTGGGGACTTCGTTGCATTATGACCGACGAAATGGCAGACGTCGCGCTTTCTATGAAATTGCGCACGCCGTACACCTTCGAGCAACTTTGGAAACTCAATCCGCAATACAAAAAAGCGGAAGACTTCCAAAAGATTCTCGACGAAATGAGCCACATCGGTATCATCGAATACGATTATGGCAATCACTACGACAAGAACGGTCCTATCAAGGGCGCAAAGAGAGAACGTCGCTACGTGCTTCCTATGTTCGTTCCCGGCTCTGCCGAATTTACAAACATGATCAAGCAACAACTCGACGAACATCCCGAACTTGCAATGTTCTTCGAGCGTATGACCTATCTTCCCTTGACTATGGTCACGCCTATGGTGCCCCCGGGAGGCGCAGGCATCGGTATGCACGTTATCCCCGTCGAAAAAGCAATCGAGATGGAAAACGGCACGATGGACATCGAACATATTTCCTACTGGCTCAAAAAGTACGAGGGACATCTCGGCGTAGGTATCTGCTCTTGCCGTTACGGCAGAGCCAAACTCGGCGAAGGCTGCGGCGACAGTTGTGAAGAATGGTGTATCGGTATCGGCGATATGGCAGACTACTGCCGCGAAACAGGCAAAGGCCGCGACATCACCTACGACGAGGCTATGCAAATCCTTCGCAATGCGGAAAAGAACGGTTTCGTTCACCAAATCACCAACATCGACGGCGAGAACAAAATCTTCGCAATTTGCAACTGCAACGTCAACATCTGCAACGCGCTTCGTACCTCGCAACTTTTCAACACCCCGAATATGTCCAGAAGCGCATACGTCGCTCGCGTAGAGAAAGACAAATGCGTCGCTTGCGGCAAGTGCGTCGAGTATTGCCCCGCAGGCGCGGTCAAACTCGGTCAAAAACTTTGCACCAAGCAAGGCGAAATCAAATATCCCAAGCACGAACTTCCCGACAATCTCAGTTGGGGTCCGGACAAATGGGATGAGGATTACAGAGATAACAACCGCATCAACTGCTACGAAACGGGTACGTCGCCGTGTAAAGCGGCTTGCCCTGCGCACATCGCAGTTCAAGGTTATATCCGCAAGGCAAAAGAGGGCAAGTACAGAGAGGCTCTCGAACTCATCAAGAAGGACAACCCGTTCCCCGCAATCTGCGGCCGCGTCTGCAACAAGCGTTGCGAGGCAGCCTGCACCAGAGGAACGATTGACGAGGCAGTGTCCATCGACGCAATCAAGAAGTTTATCGCAGAGCAAGATTTGCACGCGGAAACGAGATTCGTCCCCGAAATCGTCATTCCGTCCAACGTTGACAAGCAATGGTCTCAAAAGATAGCCATCATCGGCGCAGGCCCTGCGGGACTTTCTTGCGCATACTATCTTGCGACGAAGGGTTACAAACCCACCGTGTTCGAAAAGAACGAAAGACTCGGCGGTATGCTTACATACGGTATTCCGTCCTACAAACTCGAAAAAGACGTCATCGAAGCGGAAATCGACGTTTTGCGTGAACTCGGCGTAGAGTTTAAGACGGGCGTCAACGTCGGCAAAGACGTCACCATCGACGAGTTGAGAAAACAAGGCTACAAAGCGTTCTACGTTGCAATCGGCTGCCAAGGCGGCAGACTCCCCGGCGTACCCGGCGAAGACGCAATCGGAACTGATATGGCTGTTTCCTTCTTGCACGACGCAACCGAAAATCACGACAGAAAACTCAACGGCAAGACGGTCGTTATCGGCGGCGGCAACGTTGCGGTCGACTGCGCTCGTACGGCTGTTCGTTTCGGCAGTGAAGAAGTGGGTATGTACTGCCTCGAATCGAGAGAAACTATGCCCGCAAGCAAGAACGAAATCGAAGAAACCCTCGCCGACGGCATTTCCGTCAACAACGGCTGGGGCCCGAAGGAAATCCTCAAAAACGAAGACGGCACGGTCAAGGCGGTCGTGTTCAAGAAGTGTTTGAGAGTCATCGATCCTCAAACCAAGAGATTCAGCCCCGTTTACGACGAGAACGACACGATCACCGTCGAAGCGCAACACGTCATCTTCGCAATCGGTCAAGCGGTTGTTTGGGGTGACTTGCTCAAAGGCACTAAGGTCGAGTTCCATCACGGCAATTATCCCGTTGCGGATTCGCTCACGTATCAAACCGCAGAACCCGACATCTTCGTCGGCGGCGACGTGTACAGCGGACCTAAATTCGCAATCGACGCAATCGAAGCGGGCAAGAATGCGGCAGTATCGCTTCATCGCTTCGTGCAACCCGGCACGAGTATGACCATCGGTCGCAACCGCAGACAGTTCATCGAACTCGACAAGAACAACATCGTCATCGACAGTTACGACACCGCCGGCAGACAAGAAGCCAAAGAACTCGAAGGCGACAAACATTCGTTCAGAGATTTGCACGGCACTCTCACCGAAGAGCAAGTCAAGATCGAAGCAGGTCGTTGCCTCGGATGCGGCGCAAGCGTCGTGGACGAGAACAAGTGCATCGGTTGCGGCGTCTGCACCACCAAGTGCGAATTTGACGCAATCCACCTTCACAGAGAACATCCCGAATGCTCTACGATGATTCGCAGCGAAGACAAGTTCAAAGCAATCATTCCTTACGCAATCAAACGCGGCGTGAGAATCGTGTTCGGCAAAAAGACCGCAGAAGAAAAGGCTTCCCAAAAGAAACACAAAGAAGCGGTCAAAGCGGCAAAGGCTGCAAAAAAAGCAAACAAATAAGAGGTTGATATGCACGAATTAGGCGTAGTTTTTCACATAGCCGATATGGTTCGCGACGTTGCCGTCGAAAACAAGGCAACCAAAATTCAAAAAGTCGTTATGCAAATCGGCGAAGTGTCTACAATCGTCAACGATCAACTCATCGATTGTTGGAACTGGAATGCAAACCGCACGGATTTACTGCGCGGTTGCACTCTTGAAATCGAGCCTATCAAAGCCGTCACCTACTGCGAGGACTGCAAAAAAGAGTACCCCACAGTCGAGTATGGCAAGACCTGCCCCTATTGCGGCAGTGAACATACTTATCTGGTTCGAGGGAACGAAGTCCTTGTCAAAGAAATCGCCGTAGAATAAACGGTCGCACTATTTGGCGAACAACTGTGTCAAAACCCTTTTGTTCATCCGTCACGTACGATTTAGTACGTTGGGCGGATTCGCAAAAGGGTTTTTCCTTGTTCTTCATCCAAATATTGCAACCGTTTTGTTTCAATAACACAGAGAGAATATTATTTCTTGTTCTTCATCTATTTGAGACCTTATTCAAGAACGATAGTTTGTTATTAATTTCAATTCGGGAAATAATTCGCCGCATAAAAAAGCGTGCCGTTGGCACGCTCATTCGTTCATAATTAGGAAATAATCGGTTAGGCGTTCGGGGGTGTCGGCAAAGGACGTTTCGTCCCAGTATTCCACAAGCAAAACGAAGTTTTCGATTATCGAATTGACTTTCAAGGATTTAGGTAGGTTTTTGCCCGTCACGAAATTGTTTTCTACGCAGGCGGTTGCAAACTCGGCAAGTTCGCCCCGCAGATAGTTGAGGAATATGTCCTTGCTTTGCGAAAGCAAAATGGCGTGGACAAGCGTTTTTTCGTCGTGCAAATGATAGAAAATGTGCGTTATGAAATGCTTGTAATCGAAAATCGAGGATTTTGAAAAATCGTGGCTCTTTTCTTCTGCAAGCGAGTGCGAAAAGACGTGCCCGAATATGGTCGAACATATGGATTTGAGCAATTCCTCTTTCGTCTTGTAATGCGCGTAAAACGTGCTTCTCGCAACGCCGCTTTTGTCCAACACGTCTTGTATTCTCACGTCCGCATACGCTTTTTCAAGCAAAACTTCGGCAAAAGCGTCGTAGATTTTCTCGGTTGTAGCGTTTATCTTCTTGTGCATATTCCGCCTCGCATATCTTTCTTTTCTCGATTATACCAAACATCGTGTTCGCTCGTCAATACAAAATGTTCTAAAAATCAACAAAAACAAAACAAAATGTTTCGATTTGTTTGATTTTTACAATTTTAACCGTACAAAAATGTTTGATATAACTTGATTGCGGTTGCGCACAATGGTATAATTTATCCTATGAGCAAGGGCATAATTCAAGTTGAAAATCTCAACGTACACGCAATGTTTTTGCACTCGACGGAAACTATCGTCGAGGGCATTTCGTTCTGTCTTGACGGCGGCGAGAGCCTTGCGATAGTGGGCGAGTCGGGAAGCGGCAAATCTATGATTGTCAACGCGCTTACGTCCTCGCTTGCGGACAACTGTTTTGCGACGGGCAAGATCGAGTACGGCGGCGTGAATTTGCTTGAAAACCGCAGGTTTGCCAAAAAACTTATGGGCAACGAAATCGTGCTTATTCCGCAGGGCGGCGCAGAGTCGTTGAATCCCTCTCTCAAAATAAAAACCCAAATATACGAGTCTTTGAAAAGGAACGGCGGCAAACTTACGAGAGAGCAAAAGCGCGAAGCGGCGATACGCAATCTAACAAAATCGGGACTAAAAAACGCGGAAGAAATCCTTGAAAAATACCCATTTGAAATAAGCGGCGGCGAAGCGCAAAGGGTGGTGCTTGCAATCACGCTTTGCTCGCACGCAAACCTTATCGTTGCCGACGAGGCGACGAGAGGAATAGACGGCGAAACAAAAGAAGCGTTTTGGGATTGCATACGAAACGACTTTTCGTCTTGCGCAACGGTGTTCGTCACGCACGATATTGCGGAAGCAAAAAGGTGCGACGACGTGCTTGTGCTGAAAGATGGCACAGTGGTTGAATACGGCAAAACTCTCGACGTGTTTTCAAATCCGCAGAGCGAGTACACAAAGACGCTCGTTGCGGTGTGCGAGGTGCAAGATGCTTGAAATAATCGACTTGTCAAAATCGTTCGTCGTTGGCGACAAAAAATCAAAATCGAGCGTTTATCCTCTCAAAAGCGTGTCTTTAACCATAAATAACGGCAAAAAAATGGGTTTGGTAGGCAAAAGCGGCGAGGGAAAAAGCACGCTTGCAAACATACTGTGCGGTGTGGAAAAACTCGATAGCGGAAGCGTTTTGCTTGACGGTCAAAGCCTTTTCGACGGCAAGAATAGGTACGACAAAAAGGCGGGCGTCAAAGTTCAACTCATACCTCAAAAACCACTTTTCGCACTCGACCCCACGCAGCGCATAGGCAGTGCGATAAAGGAAACGCTCGTCTTTTCCAAGGCGGCAAAGAGAGGTAAGGACGCACAAGAAAAGGCTTTGCGGCTTTTCGACGTCGTAGGACTCGAACGCACGCTGTTTTCAAGGCTTCCCGTGCATTTGAGCGGCGGACAGGCACAACGCGCGGTCATAGCGCGCGCTCTCGCAACCAATCCCCAAATTCTCGTTTGCGACGAGTCAACGTCAATGCTCGATGCGGAAACGCAAAAGAATATCGTCAAACTGCTCGATAATCTCGTGAAAGAAAGAGGCGTTTCGTTGCTTTTCATTTCACACGATGTTGCGCTCGTGAAAAATTTTTGCGACGAAACCTATCTTCTCGAAGACGGCAAATTGAGTCTCTTTGAGAATCAAGCCGCAAAAGAATAACGAATATAGCAAAGAATAACGGTAGAAAGAACAACAGTAAGGCATAAAGCGATATAAAGAAAACAACCCCAAAAAGATAAATATAGAAGAACTAAACTATGGAAACGAAACGTAAAAATCAAACGACATATATTTTGCTTGCACTGCTAATCGCCGCCTTGTGCGTTGCGACATTCGTTGCGTGCAACCCTAAAAACGACGGAAAGCAAAGCGTACTCGTCGTCGGCACTACTATGAGCGTGGATTCGCTCAATCGTCTGGATTCAAACGGCGGCGCACCCGGTTACAACTTCGACAAAATCGCTTCAAGCGTATCGCAAATTGCGGCGGTAAGCAAAATCGACGGCGAATACGTCGGTGTGGATTGCGATTATGCGTTGAGCGAGGACGGCAAAACGCTCACCCTCACGCAAAAAGACGGCTACAAGTGGCACGACGGCGAAATCGTCACTATCGACGACGTAGAGTTTTCGCTTTCGTCTTTGAAAGAGGGCGAGGACTACGAATCCGTGCAAAAATCGGGAAATTCGCTCGTTTACGAATTGTGCACGCCGTCCGATACGTTTTTGGCCAAAGTTTCCGCACTCACTATTGCGCCGAAACACTTGCTTGACGGCAAAACCAAAGATACGGTGACCGACGAGCAATCCGTCGTCGGCGCAGGACCTTTCAAATTTTCGTCCGTCGACAAAGCGGCAGGAACGATTGCGTTTGAAAAATTCGCAGACTATCCCAAAGCGAACGACGTCAAATTCGACAAGGTGATATTCAAGCAATACGGCTCGCAAGAAGTGCTTACGCTCGCGCTCAAAAACGGCGAAATCGATTTGATTTTCGACTATGCAAAAGGACTCACGAGCGACCAAATATCCGCGCTTTCCTCTCAAAGCGACGTAAAACTTATCTCGCAAGCGACGAAGCAAGTGCCGAAAACGCTGTTTTTCAACAATCAAAAAATGACCAACGCAAACGTAAAGCGCGCAATCGCGCTGTCGATAGATTATGACAAAATCCGCTCGACGTTTGCTTCGGCGGGTGCTGCGCCGTCGAGAGAAGGCTTCGTGGGCGAGGGTATCTTCGGATACAAAGAAACGCCCGTGTGGACTCGCAATCTTGAAAAGGCAAAGGAACTTTTGACGAGAGAGGGATATTCGCAATCTAACAAATTGCGCTTTGAATTGCTCGTGCACGCAGGCACGGACGATACGCAATACGCTTCGCTTCTCAAAACTCAAATCGAAGAAAGCGGACTCGTCAACGTCGTACTTGTCGAAAAGGGAAGCGACTGGCAAGAGTACTATCAAGCGGGCAATCATATGGCGAGCCTTGCCAAAATCACTGCAAAAGGCTACGACTTTGAAGCAGGGTACGGCACGAGATACACGCTTGCGACAAACACGAGTATGCTCGATATGAAGAACCCCGTCGCGCACGGACAACTGCTCGTCGAGGACGAACAAGGACTCACCGAGTACGGCAAAATTCTGTATGCGATGAAAAACGCGGCAACGTCCGAACGACTTGCGACGGCAGTCGGCGATTATCAGGACTACGTCGCGAAAAACGTGATTTGCGTTGCGCTCTTTTACGACGGAACGACGTACGGCGCAAGCGCGAAACTCGACGGTTTCAAACTCGACTCGGTTGCGGGAATACTCAATCCCTCGACGTTCGAAACGCTTCAAAAGCATTGAATCGAATACGATACAAACAAAAACGAATAACGCGAATAATAGCACAAAAGGCGATTTATAACGACGAATACGAGCGATAAACTTTGAGTTGCGACAAAAGATAACTATGGCGAAGAGAATAACCAAAACGTTGATATTTTCAATCGTTGCGTTGGCGGCACTGTTGGTCGTCAATTTCTTCTTGCCTCGACTTATGCCGGGTGATCCGCTCGCAAATCTCGTCGGCGCGGACGAAACCACTTTGTCGCAAGAACAGTACGACGAGTTGTATCACGAGGCGGGACTCGATTTGCCGCTCGGAAAACAGTTTGCGAATTACCTTTCGGGACTTGCGAAAGGCGACCTCGGATATTCCTATCATAGAGGCGGCGACGTTGGCGCGATAATACTCGAAAAGATACCTCGCACGTTGCAAATAACTTTGCCTGCGTGGATTCTGTCCGCGCTTTTGGCATTTTGGTTGGGACTTGTCGCAGGCGGCAGAAAATCGAGTTTGCTCGACGCGGGGATAAGCGGCGGTATGATGATTTTAGATTCCGTGCCGACGTTCCTTTTTGCAATCGTGCTTCTCATTCTGTTTGCGTTCGAGTGGAAAATTTTGCCGTCGGGCGGACTCAATTCGCCGTTTGCTCAAAACGTGTTCGGCGACAGACTTTTGCATTTGATACTGCCCGTTGCGACGCTCACGTTCGTGTCCGTGCCGAAGAAGTATCTTCTCGTTCGCAATCAATCGGCAAGTATACAGGACACTCAATATATGACGTACGCGCGCGCAAAGGGATTGAGCGACGCGCGCCTTAACAGCGCGCACGTTTTTCCCAACATAAGCGGCGCGTTCATATCTATGCTCGGCACGAGTTTCGGACATATGATTGCAGGCTCTATCGTCATAGAAAAGGTGTTTTCGGTGGACGGCGTAGGTATGCTCGTAAATCGCGCGATATTCGACAAGGATTTCCCGATGTTGCAAGGCACGCTTTTGGTGATTGCGATAAGCGTGATAGTTTCAAATTTCATAGCCGACGTGATTTGCGCGCTGTGCGATCCTCGACAAAGGAAGGCGGCGCAATGAGCAAGAGAGCGTACACTGCAAAAAAAGTGTTGTCGATCGTCGTGCTGTGTTTGGGCATAGCGATACTTCTGACGTTTGCGATATTTGCGATATTCGGACAGAAAATCGCGCCGTATTCTGCGGACGAGAGTTTCGAGAAGTTTTTGCCTTGCTCGAAGCAACATATTCTCGGCACAAACAATCTCGGCTACGACGTCTTTTCCCAACTTATCGTCGCGACTCGCTCGACTTTGGTCGTGGGCGTGGTGAGCGCGCTTGCGTGCCTTACGATAGGCGTTGCCGTCGGACTGCTCGCAGGGTATCTTAGCGGCGTATTTTCGGAAGCGATAAACGGATTAATCAACTTCTTTTTGCTCATTCCGATGTTGCCGGCGGCAATCGTCATAGCGGCGTATACGAGCGGCGGCAAGATGAGCATAATTCTCACCATAGCGTTGCTTTGCTGGTGTTCGACGGCAAGGGCGGTGAGGGCAAAGACTATGGCGGTCAAAAACTCGGACTACGTCCGCGCGTTAAGGTCTTTGGGTTACGGCGAGGCGAGAATACTCGTGCGCCACACACTGCCAAACGTCGCCGACGTCGCGCTTGCGAAATTCTTGCCGTCGGTTGCAAGTTGCATTATGATAGAGGCGACGCTCAGTTTCCTCGGTATGGGAAGCGTCACCGACGTGACGTGGGGCGTGATGATTCAAAACGCGTTCACATACGGCGGAATAACTATGGGCGCATACAACTGGCTTCTTGCGCCGGGCGTGTGTATCGCGCTTTTGCAACTTGCCATATACGCGATAAGTCAATACGTCGAGTTCAGACGTAAAATCGTGCAAGAAAGCACGATAAAATATAGATAACGAATAGATAAAGTGCCGATTTAGGTACGAGGTGAAAATATGTGTCTTGGCGACCCGAACTGCAACTGCAATAAAATAAGCGACGTCAGAGCCTTGCGCGACGACGAGATTTTGCGCGGAAAAGCGCACAAACGCGTTGTACCCGACGACGAAAAAACCGCGTTTGCGAGATTGAAAAACAAGAATAATCCTTGCTACGAAACGTATATGGAACTCGGAAGCGCGCTCGCTTTTCAAATGCGCTATCACGAGGCTCTGGAATGTTTCGAAAAGGCAAAAACCATTCGCCCCGACGATTACGAGGCGAGAAGAAAATGCGCGGGCAGATACCTTTCGACGTTGCGCCTCGACGATGCAAAGGCGGAATTCGAGTGGTGCGTAACGCACGCGGACGACGTTCTCGACCCCAAATATATGCTCGGTTGCTGCAAGTATTACGAGGGCGATTTCGACGGCGCGAAACTGCTTTTTGACGAGTGCATAACTCTTGCAAAAGACAACGGCGATATGTACGTCGCTTCGCTGTTTTGGGCGGTTGCGTGCAACGTGAGAGTAGACAAGGACGTAAGCGAGATTATGCAAAAATTCGATAGGAATATGGAAATAGGACACCACACGGGATATATGCAATCGCTCAAACTTTTCGACGGCGATTCGCTTTCCGAGTGCGACGTTATCGCCGACGAGGACGAACTGCAAAAGTGCATATTCAACTACGGCGCGCACCTTTATTATCTTTCGAAGGGCAACGCGTTTTTGGCGGACGTGTTCCTTGCAAATACGCTCAAACTCGACACCTATTTTTCGGCGTTCGCTTATCTCGGCGCATACACAGAGTTTGCAGTGCAAAACGGAATTTGAATATTGACAAACGCGAATTGTCGCGTTACAAATAAACCATAATCAATATAACGCTTTTATGCGTTTTGTGAGGTATATATGAGAAAGAATTTCGGACCAAAAACGTGGCTTTATCCTATGCCCGTGCTTATTATCGCAAGTTACGACAAAAACGGAACTGTCGACGCTATGAACGCGGCGTGGGGCGGTATCGGCGACTACGAACAAATCTCGATGTGCCTGTCGGCAGGACACAAAACCGTAAAAAATATCCTTGAAAGAAAGGCGTTTACGGTGTCGGTGGCAACGGCAAAGTACGTCAAAGAGTGCGACTATCTCGGACTTGTATCCGCAAACAACACTCCCGACAAATTTGCAAAGACGGGCTTCACTTACACGCACAGCGCAAACGTCGACGCGCCCATCATCAACGAATTGCCGTTTGCAATCGAGTGCGAACTCATCGATTACGACGCAAGCACCGGCACGATGAGAGGGCATATCGTCAACGTATCGGCAGACGAGAGCGTTCTCACAAACGGTACGATCGACGTTCAAAAACTTGCGCCTATCACGTTTGACAGCGTAAACAACGAGTACGTCGTTCTCGGCGAGAGTGTGGGCAAAGCGTTTAAAGACGGTTTGCAACTCAAATAAGCCGCAAATTTTTACGTCAAAACGAAAGACGGCGAGTGCCAAAGCGCATTCGCCGTCTTTTATTTTTATAAATTTATAAAAAAAACACGAAAGCAAAAATAAAAGCACTCGTTTGAGTGCTTTTGGTTGGATTGAGTGG
>URTQ01000025.1 GCA_900550855.1 uncultured Eubacteriales bacterium | reverse complement strand
AATATTGCCTTATAAATTGCGTAGTGATATAATACATAAAAAATAAGATTCTTTTCAGGCAGATTATGAAACAGGATATTACGAAATTGCAAGAGTTCGTCAGACAAAACGGAATTGACGCGTACGTCGTGTTTACAAGCGACGATCACGGCAGCGAATATGTTGTGGACCACTTCAAAACACGCGCGTTTCTTTGCGGCTTTACGGGCAGCGCAGGCACGCTGGTCGTGACAAAGGACAACGCGTATCTGTGGACGGACGGAAGATACTTCATTCAAGCGGCAGAGCAACTCAAAACGACGGATACCGTGCTTATGAAAGCGGGCGAAGAAGGCGTGCCGTCCATTTTCGAGTTTGTGAAAAAACTCTCGGATACGCCCAAAATCGCATTCGATTTTACGACCGCGACCGTCGAATTCGTCGAGGCGTTGAACAAAAACGTAAAGGGCGTCGAACTTGTGGACGCAGGCGAAATTATCGACCGTATTTGGCAAAATCGACCCGAAGTCGAGCCGACGAAGGCTTGGTTTTTGCCGAGCAATGCGGCAGGCGAGAGCATAGAAAGCAAGATTGAAAACTTGCAAAAAGACCTCGAAAAACAAGGTTGCGAATATGCGCTCGTATCCTCTCTCGACGACATTGCGTGGCTGTTCAATATGCGCGGAAGCGACATTCAATACAATCCCGTCAACTACGCTTACGCAATCGTGTCCGCAGACGGCGCAACGTTGTTTATCGACGAGAGAAAACTCGACGGAAAATGCAAGAAAATCCTTGCGGAAAACAATACAAACGTACTGCCTTACGGCGACGTTTACGGCGTAATCTCGGCAATCGAAGGCAAAGTGCTTATCGACAAAGAAAAGACCAACTACGCGCTGTTCTCTCGCATAAAGAACGCAAAGGAAACCGAATCTTTCCCCACGACCGTGAGAAAGGCGGTGAAGAACGCGGTCGAGATTAAAAATATGAAAAAAGCGCACGTCGAGGACGGCGTGGCTATGCTCAAATTTATGCGCTACCTCAAAGAGAACGCCGGCAAAGAAGAAATGAGCGAAATTTCGCTTGCAGACAAACTCGAAGGGTTCAGAAAAGAGAGCAAAAACTTCCTCGATTTGAGTTTCGACACCATTTGCGGTTATGCTTCGAACGGCGCAATCGTGCATTATTCCGCAACGCCCGAAACGGACAAAAAAGTCGAAAACAATGGCTTGCTTTTGGTCGATAGTGGCGCGCAATATCGCTACGGCACGACGGACATCACCCGTACGTTCGCAATGGGCAAAGTCACGAGCGAGGAAAAGAGGACGTTTACAATCGTGCTTAAATCGCACATCGCGCTTGCAAGAGCGGTGTTCCCCAAAGGCACGACGGGCGCGCGCCTCGATATGATTTCACGAGAGCCGATGTATAAGTTCGGTATGGATTTCAAGCACGGCACGGGTCACGGCGTAGGGTATTTGCTCAACGTCCACGAAGGACCGCAAAATATATCGCCGAGAGCGTTCACGCCTAAATTTGCCGTTTTGCCGGGTATGGTTACGTCCAACGAACCCGGCTTTTACGAAGAAGGCAAATTCGGCATAAGACACGAAAATCTCGTGCTTTGCGTGGAAAAAGAAAAGACGGAATACGGCACTTTCTGCGCTTTTGAAACGATAACGCTCGTGCCTTTCGACATCGACGCAATCGACGTAAAGTTGCTTGACGAAGGCGAAAAAGCGTGGCTCAACGCATATCACAAGACCGTGCGCAAAACCATAGGCAAGTACCTTTCGAGCAAAGATTTGAAGTTCCTCGAAAAAGCGACGAGAGAAATCTGAAATTAAACCGAAAAGCACAAAACAAAACTTTTAACAATTCAAAAAGCAGGCTTAAAGCCTGCTTTTTGTGTCGTTTGATATAAATCGTTGCTTTTATCAATTTGATTCTATCGAATCGTTGTCGTTTTCCGATTCACACTTGGCGGCGGATTCGAGTTTATATTCTTTGGTGTTGGTGGATTCGCCGAGAGCATAGCGGTAGTCTTTTTTGACTATGTGCTTTATGTAGGGGTAAATAAGCACCGCTACGGCAAACACCCACGCGCCCGGGTCGCCGAAACAAAGCGCGATATACGCGCCGTTGGACGCATACGCGTTGGTTGCGCCGCCGTTGACGAGGGCAGGCAAGAAGGTGCATATAAGCACTCTCGCAATGAGTTCGCCTGCGCCTGCGGCAAGCGTCCAACCCGATTTGCCTATGCCTTGCACCGCGTTGCGCAACACGAAAAGCATCGACAAAATGAAGAACAGCGACAAGTCGATGTAAAGGAACGTGTTTCCGAAATAAATGGATTTTTCGCTTATCTTGTCCGCGCTCAAAAAGATATGTTGATACGCGGCGTTGACGGTGAGCAAAAGTCCGATTCCAGAACATATGACGGTGAGCGCGAAGCCGAGCAAAATGGCTTGATTCGTGCCTTTTTTCACTCTTTCGGTGAGTCCTGCGCCGAGATTTTGGGCGTTGAAACTCACCATTGCCGTGCCGAGTGCAGAGAGCGGCGCCATTGCGAAGTTTATGAGTTTGTTCGCCGCGCCCACGCCGTTTTGTGCGGGGTTGCCCACGACCATAAGTCCGTCGGGAAGAAGGTCGAATTTGATGGTTTCGGAAAGCATTACGATAAGACCTATCGACAGCACGGAAAATTGAAGTCCGAGAGGTATGCCTTGCTTGACGTGCGCCCAGATATCGTTCCACGCAATCTTGAAATCTTGCTTTTTAAGGCGCAAAAACTTGTATTTCACAAATGTGTAAACGAAGCACGCTATCGTGCAAAGCACTTGGGTGAGTATGGTTGCGCCTGCCGCGCCCGCAACGCCCCATTTGAACACTTTGATAAAAAGCAAGTCGAGGGCGATGTTCATAATCGTGGATATGAGAAGAAACAGCAAGGGCGTGAACGAATCGCCGATACTGCGCAATATGCTGATTATGAAATTGTAAAAGAGTTGGGCGATTATGCCGAGGAATATCACGAGGCAGTAGGTATACGCCGCCTTGAATACGACGGGATTCTGCTCGGTGACGTTGACCCACGCAAGCATAGGCTTTATGCAAAACACCGAAACGAGAGTCAGCACCACAGTGATTATTCCGCAAAGTATAAACTGCGTCGCAAAGGATTTGCGTACGCCGTCCTCGTCGTGCGAGCCGAGTTTGCTTGACAACACCACGCAAAAGCCTGCCGTACAGCCGAACGCAAACTGCATAAAGATGAACACGAGCGGGGAAGTGTCGTTGACGCCCGCAACCTCGTCCGCGCTCAAAGTCTGTCCGCATATCGCCGCGTCCGAGAGTATGTAAAGTTGTTGCAAAAGATAGGACACGATTATGGGCAAGGTGAATTTGACGATAACTTTGATTATCGAACCCTTGGTCAAGTCAATCTGTCCGAATAGACTTTTTATTCTGTCCGCAAAGGACGGTTTTTGTAAAGACGTTTCGCTCATATGTGTTTCGTTTTTATTTTCTTGTCGTCGTATCGTTGTTTCAACGGATATTGCATTATATTTGTATTGCATATCGCTGTCAAGCGTTTTGAAAAAAGTGAGATTGTAAAATTTTTGCATATACGCGGCGAAAAATACGTCGGCAAGAGGCGAGAGAAAACCGCGGGCGCAAAAGAGAGGCATATTTATTGAAGCGTGCGTGCAGGCTCGTGCGCGTACGCGTGCGCGAAAATTAAAACGACTTTTTGTCGGTTATTTCGGATAAAAAATACACATCGTGTATCCGATTAAAATTTTTTAATGAAAAAGCAAAATAGTGTCGATTTTTGTTTGACATCGCCGTTTTATTTTGGATATAATGCCCATATCATTCAAGAGCAAACCAAATCGCAACGCACAACTTGCGGAATAAAGAATCCGCACACACCACTACATATTGTGGAAAAGAGGCGCGCTATGAAGATTTTGGAAGATCGCATTTTGAGGGACGGCAAGGTTAAGCTCGGAAACGTCCTCAAAGTCGGCGGATTTCTCAATCATCTTATTGATCAACAACTGTTGGACGAGATTGGAAAGGAAATTTCTGCGCTCTTTTGCGGACAAAATATAACCAAAATTCTGACAATCGAAGCATCGGGGATAGCCATAGCGTGCGCTGCCGCGCACTATGTGCAAGCGCCGGTGCTTTTTGCTAAGAAAAGTAAGACCATAAATATATCCTCGGACTGCTACTGCGCCGAGGTTTATTCTTTTACGCACCAAGTTACAAAGGTGATTATGGTCGAAAAAGATTTTCTTTCCGCAGACGACAGAGTGCTTATCGTTGACGATTTCCTCGCAAACGGTGCGGCAATCAACGGACTTATGAGCATAGTCGAGCAAGCGGGCGCAACGCTCGTTGGCTGTGCGGTCGCAATCGAGAAAGGTTTTCAGGGCGGCGGCGACGCTTTGAGAGAAAAGGGCGTCAACGTTCAAAGCCTCGCTCTCATCGACAGTATGGACGACGACGGAAACATCGTTTTCAGACATTAACGCGATTTGCGCCAAAACGGCGTGAATATAGACAAACACAATAACGCCTCACGGCAAAATTAAAGGAGAAACGTATGAAAAAGAAAGTATTTGCACTTGTGCTTTGCTTGGCTCTCGTAACCGCTTTGGTTATCGGTTTGGTTGCTTGCAACAACGACAGAGACGACGACGTCGAAATCGTCAAATTGCCCGCTTGCGACATCGAAACACCGGACTATTCTCAACTTCAAATCCCCGCCGACTTCAAAATCGGTATGATTTGCTTGCACGACGAGAACTCTACTTATGACGCAAACTTCATCAACGCGATGAAAGAAGTTCAAGCCGAGTTCAAACTCACCAACGAACAAGTCATCATCGTCACCGGTATCCCCGAAGGCGAAGAATGCTACACCGAAGCGAAGAAACTTGCTCAACGCGGTTGCAAAATCGTGTTTGCAGACTCTTTCGGTCACGAACCCCACATCCTCAGAGCAGCAAAAGAATTCCCGAATACTCTCTTTGCACACGCAACCGGCACGATGGCTCACACCGAAAACCTTGACAACTTCGTCAACGCTTTCGCTTCCATCTACGAAGGCAGATACCTCGCAGGCGTCACCGCAGGTATGAAACTCAACGAAATGATCGAAAGCGGCAAAATCACCGCAGATAAAGCGAAAATGGGTTACGTCGGCGCATACACCTACGCAGAAGTTATTTCCGGTTACACCTCTTTCTATCTCGGTGCAAAATCCGTTTGCCCTTCCGTCACGATGAACGTAACCTTCACGGGAAGTTGGTATGACGAAACCAAAGAAAAGAACGCGGCAATCAGCCTTATCAACGACGGTTGCGTGCTTATCAGCCAACACGCAGACTCTATGGGCGCACCCAACGCTTGCGAAGAAAAGGGCGTTCCCAACGTTTCCTACAACGGTTCTACCGTAAACGCTTGCCCCAACACCTTCATCATCTCTTCGAGAATCAACTGGGCACCTTACTTTAAGTACCTCATTGCTCAAACCGTCAACAATCAACCCGTTGCAAAAGACTGGGTCGGCACTCTTAAAACCGGTTCTGTCGAACTCACCGACCTCGGCGGAAAAGCAATGGCGGCAGGCACTGTCGAAAAACTCGTCGAAGTCAGAAACCAACTTTTGAACGGTTCGTTGCACGTTTTCGATATCACCAAGTTCACCGTAAACGGCAAAACCCTCGATTCCTACAAAGCAGACGTTGACACCGACGCTGCATACACGCCCGACACCGAAGTTGTCGCAAACGGTTACTTCCAAGAATCCGCATTCCGTTCCGCACCTTACTTCGATGTAAGAATAGACGGAATCAAACTCAACAACGAGGAATTCTGATAATCAAATGAAAATACGGATAAGCGGGCGTTGCCCGCTTATCCGATTCTTTTCGGCACCGTAGGGTGCTTTAACTCTTTTTACGGAGGACATACAATGAGCGAAATCATTGTTGAAATGAAAAACGTTTCCAAGAGATTCGGAAGCACGATCGCAAACTCGAACGTCGATTTCGACGTGAGAAAGGGCGAGATTCTTTCAGTTCTCGGCGAAAACGGCAGCGGCAAGACCACGCTGATGAATATGCTCGCAGGCATATACTTTCCCGACGAAGGCAAAATCTTCGTGAACGGCGAAGAAGTGGTCATCAAATCGCCCATCGACGCGTTCAAGTACAAAATCGGTATGATTCACCAACACTTCAAACTCGTCGATTTATTCACCGCGTGCGACAACATCATTTTGGGTGAAAAATTCATGTTCGAGTTTAAGGGCGAAGTCGAAAAAATCAAAAACGAAGATAAAAACGACGCCAAAGCAAAGTTCTTGGCGGTTTTGAAATACATTGCGCTTCCGTTCAAAGCGTTCGGCGAATATGTCAAATTCGACTATCTCAAGCGCAACAGAGCAAAAAAACTTCAAGAAGTCGTCGACAAATACGGCTTTAACCTCGATTTGTCGAGAAAGGTTTACGACTTGTCCGTTTCCGAAAAACAGACCGTCGAAATCATAAAAGTGCTGTACAGAGGCGCGGATATTCTCATTCTCGACGAGCCGACGGCGGTTTTGACGCCGCAGGAAATTCAAAAACTCTTTGACGTTTTGCGCAAGATGAGAGAGGACGGAAAGTCAATCATCATAATCACGCACAAACTCAACGAGGTTATGGAAATAAGCGACAGAGTGGCGGTGCTTCGCAAAGGCGAACATATCGCAACCGTAAATACGAAGGATACCAACGAGCAACAACTCACCGAAATGATGGTCGGTCAGAAAGTGGAACTCGAAATCAACCGCACGCTTCCGCACGACACGAAAAAACGTCTTGCCGTGGAAAACCTCACTTGCAAGAACAGAGAAGGTATGTATGCGCTCACCGACGTTTCGTTTAGCCTCTATTCAGGCGAAATTCTCGGCGTTGCGGGTATTGCCGGAAGCGGTCAGAAAGAAATGCTCGAATCCATTGCGGGACTCGTTCGTCTCGAAAACGGCGAAATCAGATATTTCGACCCCAAACAAAACGACCAAGAAGTCGATTTGCGCTCGAAATCGCCCGTTCAAATCAGAGATTTGGGCGTGAGATTGTCCTTCGTCCCCGAAGACAGACTGGGTATGGGACTCGTGGGAAGTATGAACCTCGTGGACAATATGATGCTTCGCTCGTACAGAAAAGGTCATTCGATGTTCGTCGACAGACAATCCCCGAAGAATTTGGCGGAAACCATAGTTCACGACCTCGAAGTCGTCACGCCGTCCGTCAAGACCCCCGTCAGACGTTTGTCGGGCGGTAACGTGCAAAAAGTGCTCGTCGGTCGTGAAATCGCCGCCGCGCCTACCGTGCTTATGGCAGCTTATCCCGTAAGAGGTCTTGACATCAACTCGTCGTATATGATTTACAATCTTCTCAACGAACAGAAAGAGAAGGGCGTTGCGGTCGTGTTCGTCGGCGAGGACCTCGACGTTTTGCTCGCGCTTTCGGACAGAATCCTCGTTATGTGCGGCGGAAAAGTCAGCGGAATCGTGGACGCAAGAACTACGACAAAAGAACAAATCGGTATGCTTATGACAAAAATGCCCGAAAACGTCGAACGTTTCGACGAATATATCACAGAGAAGGGGGATACGCAAAATGACTAAAACCGTCAGAGAACCTCTTTTCCATCTCGTAAAAAGAACGGACTCGAATCAAAAAAGAGCGTGGCTCATTCGTGCGGCGGCGTTCGTGTTTTCCATTCTTTTGTGCGCAATAATCACGGTTGCGGCAACGGGGGAAGGATTCGGATTCTTCTTTCAATACTTCTTCCAAGGCATTTTCGGTTCGGGAATGCAAATCTGGAACGTGTTGCGTGAAACCGCTATTTTGCTCTTGCTCGCACTCGCCGTTACGCCTTGCTTCAAAATGAAGTTCTGGAACATCGGCGGCGAAGGTCAAGTGCTTATGGGCGCGCTCGGTTGCGCCGTCATCACCTATTATCTCGGCGGCAAAATCAACGACGCAGGCACGATTATCCTCGCGTTTCTGCTTTCTCTCGTCTTCGGTATGGCGTGGGCGGTCATTCCCGCTTTGTTCAAGGCGAAATGGAACACCAACGAAACGCTTTTGACTCTTATGATGAACTACATCGCAACTTGCCTCGTAAACTACTTCATCAAAAAGGTCAAGCCGAACGGCACGGGCGATATGTTCTTCACCGAAGGCGTCGTTCCGCCCATCGCAGGAAACGAGTATATACTTACGATAATCATCGTTGCAGTTATAACCGTTCTTATTGCGATTTACCTTAAATATAGCAAGCACGGCTACGAACTCACCGTCGTAGGCGAGAGCGCGAACACCGCAAGATATATCGGTATCAACACCAAAAAAGTTATTATCCGCACGTTGATTCTTTGCGGTTTGATTTGCGGCATTGCGGGATTCTTGCTCGTTTCGGTCAAAAACCATTCGATTCACGGCTCTTCCACCGTCAACGGCAGAGGTTTTACCGCAGTTTTGGTTTCTTGGCTCGCCCACTTCAATCCGCTTGCAATGGTGCTTACGTCCTTCCTCGTCGTGTTTATCAGCACGGGTTCGAGCGAGGTCGGCACTTACGGCAGACTCGGAACTTCTTATCCGTCGGTTATGACAGGTATCTTCTTCCTTTGCATAATCGCAACCGAGTTCTTCATCAACTACAAAGTCGTGTTCAAGCACTCTCTTGTCGGAAACAAACTCAAACTTGCTTCCGTCGTCACCAAAAAGTACGTTCAAGGCAACGGAAACGGGGCGGAAGAATCGTCCGTAACCGAATCCGCCGATGACGAAACGGCCGTCGGCGAGGATTCCGTTTCGACGTCGTTAAGCGACGAAGAGAAGGAGGAAAAGTGATATGGTTGAAATGATAGTTCAGGCAATCAGAATCGGCGCGGTGTTCCTGTTCGGTTCAACGGGCGAAACGATTATAGAAAAATCGGGTCACCTCAATCTCGGAATCCCCGGCACTATGTGCCTCGGCGCAGTCGGCGGCTGTATCGGCGCAAACCTCGCTTACAACAACGGCGCAAGCGACTTCGGCGTTATCCTTATGGCTATCCTTATGGCTATGCTGTTTGCAGGCTTTATGGGTTTGATTTACGGCTTCTTTACGATTACGCTCAGATGTAACCAAAACGTCACTGGTCTTACTCTCACAACTCTCGGCACGGGCGTACTCGGATTCTGGGGTCGTATGATGGCAAAGGACGGCACGACTTTCGTGCGCGCAAGCAAATGCTTTACCGCACCTATGTTCGGCTCTGTCGGCGACGACGCTTTCTCGCAAATCTTCCTCTCGCACGGCACGCTCATTTACGTTTCGATTATCATCGCAATCGTCGTTGCTTTCGTGTTGAGAAAGACGAGAAAAGGACTTTCTCTTTCGGCTGTCGGCGAAAATCCTGCGGCGGCGGACGCTGTGGGTATCAACGTCATAGGATACAAATACACCGCTTGCGTGCTTGGCGCGGCAATAGCGGGACTCGGCGGCGCGTGCTACATTTTGACTTGCACGAGAGGCTCTCTCGAATACGTCGTTGACGCTTTCGGTTGGCTCGCCGTTGCGCTCGTTATCTTCTCGCTGTGGCGTCCGGGTATCGGCATAATCGGTTCGTTTATCTTCGGTATGCTCTACATCGTCGCTTCGTACGACGTTATCCCGACCTCGCTTGCAGGCAAGGAAATCGTGCAAATCATTCCTTACGCGGTTACGGCACTCGTGCTTATCGTCATTTCGTTCTTCAACAAGCGCGAAACTCAACCGCCTGCGGCACTCGGTATGTCCTATTTTAGAGAAGATAGATAAGTTTTTGCGCCGAATGCAAAACGCTTATAAAACAAAAAATCCCTCGCAGTTGCGAGGGATTTTTGATTTCTATCGGTAATTATTCTTCCGTAAATTATTGACTAAATCAGTCTTCGAATTTCTCGACGGTTATGCCTGCTTCGTCGAAAAGTTGCATCGAAAATTCGTCGGGGTAGGGATTCTTGTACACGACTCTCTTTATGCCGCTGTTGATGATGATTCGGGTGCAGATGGTGCAGGGTTGGTGCGTGCAGTAAAGCGTTGCGCCGTCAACCGAAACGCCCAATTTTGCCGCTTGCGCGATTGCGTTTTGCTCGGCGTGGACTGCATAGCATTTTTCCGCGCAAGTGCCGCTTTTAATGCCAAGCCTATCACGCATACAATAGCCTTTGTCGCGGCAGTTGAGGATTCCCGCGGGCGCGCCGTTGTAGCCCGTAGTCAAAATGCGCTTGTCCTTGACGATAATCGCGCCTATCGCTCTGCCTTCGCGCGCGCAACTCGTCCAAGTGGACACAAGCTCTGCCATATCCATAAAACGTTTGTCCCAGTTGTTCATTTTGCACCTTCTTTTCGTTTATAATGTGATATTATCACAAAATACAGCATTATTCAACAAGGACTTTGGAAAAATCTACGCAAAATCACAAAAAAATCAGTCACAATATATTGACATTTGGCAACCTATGGTATAAACTGTTAGCAGTCAGTCGGAAAGACTGCTAAACATCAAATTCAAACTCGACATCGGAGGCATAATATGACAATAAAACCATTGTTTGACAAGGTTGTCATCAAGGCAATCGAAACTGATGAAAAAACCGCAAGCGGAATCGTTCTTCCCGGCGCGGCAAAAGAAAAACCCCAACTTGCAAGAGTTATCGCAGTAGGCCCGGGCGGCACTATCGACGGCAACGACGTAAAAATGCAAGTCAAGGTGGGCGACACCGTTCTTTATAGCAGATACGCAGGCAGCGAGTTCAAAATCGACGGCGAAGAAGTCGTCATCGTAAGTCAATCCGACATACTCGCAATCGTTGATTAAGGAGGCTATTTATGGCAAAGCAATTCAAATACGGCGATGACGCAAGAAAGGCTCTCGAAGCAGGCGTCGACGCTTTGGCAAATACTGTTAAAATCACTCTCGGTCCGAAGGGCAGAAACGTCGTTCTCGACCGTCCGTACGGCTCGCCGCTCGTGACGAACGACGGCGTTACCATCGCAAAGGACGTAGTTTTGGCAGACCCGTTTGAGAATATGGGCGCGCAAATCATAAGAGAAGTCGCAACCAAGACCAACGACGTCGCGGGCGACGGCACTACGACCGCTTCCGTTTTGGCGCAAGCAATCGTAAAAGAAGGCTTGAAAAACGTTGCCGCAGGCGCAAATCCTATGGTGCTTAAACGCGGCATTATGAAGGCAACGGACGTCGCGGTCGAAGAACTCAAAAAGATAAGCAAGGACGTTGAGGACAAGACCGCTATCGCGCAAGTCGCTTCTATTTCCGCAAGCGACGAAAAGATAGGTCAACTCATTTCCGACGCTATGGAAAAGGTCGGCAAAGACGGCGTAATCACCATCGAGGAAGGCAAGGCTATGACCACCGAACTCAACGTTGTGGAAGGTATGCAATTCGACAGAGGCTACGTTTCGCCGTACCTCGTCACCAACACCGACAAGATGTCCGCTGAACTCGACAATCCCGTCATTCTCATCACGGACAAGAAAATCAGCAACATTCAAGAACTTCTTCCGCTTCTCGAACAAGTGCTTAAAAACGGCTTGAAGTTGCTCATCATTTCCGACGACATCGAAGGCGAAGCGCTCACGACCATTATCGTCAACAAACTCAAAGGCGTGTTCAACGTCGTTGCTGTCAAAGCCCCCGGATTCGGCGACAGAAGAAAGGCGTATCTCGAAGACATCGCAATCCTTACCGGCGGCACTTATATTTCAAGCGACCTCGGCTACGAACTCAAAGACGTTACGCTCGATATGCTCGGCAGAGCAAAATCCGTGCGTGTGGATAAGGACAACACGACCATCGTCGGCGGCGCAGGCGCAAGCGAAGACATCGCGGCAAGAGTTGCGTCCATTCGCGCTCAAATGGCTGAATCCACGTCCGAATACGACAAAGAGAAACTTCAAGAGCGTGTTGCAAAACTCGCAGGCGGCGTTGCCGTTATCGGCGTAGGCGCGGCAACCGAAGTTGAAATGAAAGAGAAGAAACTTCGTATCGAAGACGCTCTCAACGCAACTCGCGCGGCAGTCGAAGAAGGTATCGTCGCAGGCGGCGGCACTGCTTTGCTCTCGATTATTCCCGCAGTCAAGAAGGCTTGTGCGAAACTCGAAGGCGACGAAGCAACCGGTGCAAAAATCGTTCTTCGCGCACTCGAAGCGCCCGTACGTCAAATCGCCGCAAACGCAGGTATCGACGGCGGCATAGTCGCAAACACCATTATGTCCGCAAAGAAAGCCAACTACGGCTACGACGCACAAAAAGAAGTATACTGCGATATGGTCAAAGCAGGCATTCTCGACCCGACCAAAGTCACGCGTAGCGCGCTTCAAAACGCCGCTTCCGTCGCGTCCACTTTGCTCACGACCGAAAGCCTTGTCACAGACATAAAAGAGCCTGCGGCGGCGGGTGGCGGTAATGCCGCAGGTATGTCCGACATGTACTAAAAACGCGCTATTTAGCGAATAACTGCGTCAGGCACGGCTTGCCTCAAAATCGTGTACGCTTATGTACAC